>CAYUJC010000018.1:0-37134 GCA_964444945.1 uncultured Desulfuromonas sp. | reverse complement strand
TACGCTCAATTTGAAGAGTTGGAAAACTTCGCGCGCTTCGGCACCCGGCTGGACAAAAGCACCCGCGCCAGCATTGCCCACGGCCACCGGATCCGCGCATGCCTGCAACAGCACGAACACCAGACCGTTTCTACCCTGGAACAGATAGCCATTCTGCAGGCCCTGGACAACGGACTGTTCGACTCCATCGCGCTGGAACAGATGGACTCCGCGCAGGAACAAGTGCAGCAGGCGATCCGCAGCACCGTCGAAAACCTTACCCCGGCAGAGATAGAAACAGTGTTGCAGGACGGCGAACACACCAGCACCCCCCTTAAACAGATCAAAGAGAAGGTGGAACAGGCGCTGCAACAATTTGATAACGTTGCAGACAGTGAAGATGGTGCAGACGGTGAAGATAAGAAAAAGAGGGAAAATCAGCGCGCAGACGGAGTGCAGGCATGAGCGACTCTCTGCTGAAAATCAGGCGCCAGCTTCACAGCATAAACAGCCTGGGCAGTGTAGTCAAAACCATGAAGGCGCTGGCAGCCTCCAATATTGGCCAGTATGAGGACGCGGTCGAGTCGCTGCAGCACTACACCAGCAGCGTAGAGCTCGGGCTGGCGGCGTATCTGCGCCGAGGTGGAGGGGCAGCACAGTTATTCGAGCCCTCTGGCCTGCGCCCGGAGCAGCCGGTGCTGATGCTGGTTGTCGGTTCAGATCAGGGAATGGTGGGGGCCTTTAATCAGAAACTCGGGTCGAAAGCAGCCGCTGCCCTCGCAGATGAATCCCGCCCGCTGCACCTTCTGAGTATGGGGGAGCGGATGCGCGACGAGCTCTACACCCATGGCCTGACGGTGCAGCGCCATTTCGTGACCCCCACCACTGTTGAGGCGATCACCCCCGCCTGTATTGAGGTGCTGCTGGAGTACAGCAAGTTGCCGCAAGCGAACCCGGCGCTGCTGGTAGGTTACAACCAGCTCGAAACCGGGGCGAGCTACACCCCCAGAATCGAACAGATCCTCCCCCTGGAACAGGCATGGCACCAACGCCTGAAGCAGCGCACCTGGCCCACCTCCGCCCTGCCTGAGATGTGGTGCTCCGCAGAGGCATGCCTGCAGGCGCTGGTGCGCGAATATATGTTCATCTCCCTGTTTCGGGCGTGCGCCGAATCGCTGGCGAGTGAAAACAGCGCGCGCTTGGCCGCGATGCAACGTGCGGAAAAAAACATCGAAGAACAGCTTGAATCTATGCAGGGGGAGTATAATCGCAAACGTCAGGACAACATCGATGCGGAGCTATTCGACGTGACCTACAGCCTGAGTGAAGGACAATTCTAACAGCCTTTCCCATTCTCCTCCCATCTATGCTAGACTGCAAAACGCAGTTCTATTTCGTCCCGCACCTGCAAGCAGGGTAAGCTAAGAATCTCGCGCCATCCTCTACGGGCAACGGTGCGAAATTGTGCTGGAAGCAGATGCACCCATACTTACAGTAAACATCCCAACACGAATGGAGGAGATCACTATGCAACGACACCCGACGATTCTGACCGCGGAGAACACCGCCCTGCTGATTATTGATGTGCAGGAGCGCCTAGTTAAAGCGATGCCCAACTATGCTGAGGTGGAAAAAGCCATTACCACCCTGCAGCAGGGGATGGAGATCCTCAATCTGCCCACGCTGGTCACCGAGCAGTATCCGCGCGGGCTCGGAGTCACGGTAAAGAGTATCGCCGCCCGCAACCCGGGCGGCGCTGTGGTAGAAAAGACCACCTTCAGCAGTTGTGCAGAGGGGAACTTCAAGCCCGCGCTGGAAAAACTCGGGCGCAAACAGATTGTAGTGACCGGGATGGAAGCGCATGTATGTGTCCTGCAAACCGTGCTGGATCTGCTGCAGGCGGGCTATCAGGTACAGGTCCCCTTTGGCGCTGTCTGCTCGCGCAGTGATCTGAATCGCGACAACGCCCTGCGCCGGATGGAACAGGCGGGCGCGATTATAACCAATGTGGAATCGGTTCTGTTTGAACTGCTGCATCGGGCCGGCAGTGCCGAGTTCAAGGCCATTTCCAAACTGATCGTGTAATTTTCCGTGCCGGGATACAGATACCTCAGCAGCCAGTGACTTTGCGGTTGAGATCGGGAGGGAAAAAGACTAGGATTACCCCTTATGTCCTGGAATAGCACCAAGGGCGCCATTCTGCCCGCGCTCCAGGCTCTCTTAAACTGCAATGATAGGTGGACAAACACGGCGCCCAGCGCCTCGTGCTTTGTACGGCTGACATTCATGCCATGTGATCCTGAACTTGGTTCAGGATCACATGGTGGATAAATCTGGTTGTATACATGACTCCCAACTCAATTTTTGAACTCAAGGCCCGCTCCCACAAAGTTCTGAGCCTGCGCTTGCTCAAAGGGGATACGACCACTATCCTCAACCGCCTGCGCGTTCATCTGGGTGCGCCAGGTGGGCTGTTCAGGGATTGCCTGCTGGTTATCGACTTAAGCAATCTCGAAGATCCGCACACCGCGATAAATTTCCCCGCGGTGTGTGGGCTGCTCATCGAATATGGCCTGATTCCGTTCGGACTGCATGGGGGCACTGCAAAACATGTGCAGGACGCGGCAGAGTTGGGGCTGCAACTGGTGCCGCCTTCCTTGGTCAGCGCAACCCAGAGAGTCGCGCCTGCGGCGGCGGAAGCTGTAACCGCGCCTTCGACTGCCGCCGCAACACCGGCAACGGGCGGGAATGGGGACAACAAAACCGTTACCCGGACGGTCCACTCCGGGCAGCGCATAGTTGCCGCCGGTGACCTTACCGTACTGGCTTCAGTGAATTCAGGGGCGGAAGTTATCGCGGGTGGAAGTATCCACATCTACGGCACTCTGCGGGGACGCGCCCTTGCCGGAGGCGCCGAAAACACCGCGGCATCCATCTTCTGCCTCGACCTGGAACCTGAATTAGTCGCCGTTGCCGGGGAGTATCTGGTAAGTGATGAGATCGATTCCACTCTGTTCGGCAGCACCGCGAGCATTACCCTGCAGGATGGAAAACTTAATATAGTCAAACTTGGGGCGTTCTCCCCCGCATAGAATGGCATGTATGCTGCCAACATTGGCACCAATACAGCAGAACAAGTTAACATCGTATAGAAGAACACATGCATGCTGGGAGTATCCATTCCCTGCGAGCTTCTATGCCACCTGGAGGTGGTACATCTGCGGCACTTTGTGTTGCCTCTGATAAGTAAACGCACAACGAAGGAGAAATGACAGTGGCAAGAGTCATTGCGGTAACATCGGGCAAGGGTGGTGTGGGCAAAACCACAACCAGTGCGGCATTTGCCGCCGGACTGGCTAAAAGAGGCTTTAAAACCGTGGTGGTGGATTTTGATGTCGGGCTACGCAACCTCGACCTCATCATGGGCTGCGAGCGCCGCGTGGTGTATGACCTGCTCAACGTCATCCACAACGAAGGTTCCCTCAATCAGGCTCTGATCAAGGATAAACGCCTGGATAATCTGTTCATCCTTCCGGCGTCCCAGACCCGGGACAAAGATGCCCTGACCCTTGAGGGTGTCGAGCGCGTGCTGGACCAGTTGCGTGAGCGCTTTGAATACATTGTGTGCGATTCTCCCGCCGGCATTGAAAAAGGCGCCATCGCTGCCATGTACTATGCAGATGACGCCCTGGTTGTCACTAACCCGGAGGTCTCCTCCGTACGGGATTCTGATCGTATTGTTGGCATGTTAGGGAGCAAAACATCTCGGGCGGAAAAAGAACTCGAACCGGTGAAGGAGTACCTTATCCTCACGCGCTATGACCCGAATCGGGTTGAAAGCGGGGAGATGCTCAGTGCTGATGATGTGCAGGAGATTCTGGCCATTCCATTCCTGGGGGTAATACCCGAATCCCAGGCGGTGCTTGAGGCTTCCAACTCCGGTATTCCGGTAACACTGGATGAAGAGAGCGATGCCGGCAGCGCCTATATGGATGTGGTGGATCGCTATTTGGGCGAGGAGCGTCCCCATCGTTTTATGCAGGCGGCAAAAAAAGGCTTCTTTTCCCGCTTATTCAGGGTTTGATTTATGAGATTTCTAGATTTTTTCCGTTCATCGAAGCAGGGGACCGCAGCCATAGCCAAGGAACGGCTGCAGATAATTGTAGCGCACGAACGGCGCAAAACGGGTACGCCCGACTTTCTACCCATGCTGCAGCAGGATATCCTTGAGGTTGTACGCAAATATATCCATATTTCAGAAGATCAGATAAAACTCTCGCTCGACACCAGCGGTGACGTTGAAATTCTGGAGCTCAATATCAGTCTGGCGGAGAATGATGAAGAGCCATAATCATAGATCCGGGCGGTGCGGCGGCACCGCCCGGATATCTACGGTATCCCACTCTGAGACCCATCCATCCAGCCATCTCATCGCTATAGTGATGCCGCGGGTATCCCGATAACGCCCATAGCCAACTGCGCGCTGTTCACCCACGCCGGAGCAACGTCAGGGCTGGATTCCCGAAGTTGAATCTGGCGGGCGGAGCTTATCAAGTTTTTTCTCGTACATGCGCCGATCAGCAGCCTTAAACAGCTCCAGTTCATTATCTCCGTCTTCGGGCCAGGTGGCATAGCCTCCAGAGGCAGAGATGTGGATCTGCCTCCCCGAAATTACGCAGGGCTCCGCAAGCACCTCCTTAGCGCGCTTCAGCAGCTGACAGATGTTTTCCTTGGTGGCACCAGGGAGAAAAATCACAAACTCATCCCCGCCCCAGCGACAGGTGGTGTCACATTCGCGCAAAGAGCGGCTGAAACGCTGCGCCACTTCCACTAGCAGCTTATCGCCGGCAGTGTGACCGTAGGAGTCATTTACCGGTTTGAAATTATTAAGATCAAACACCAGAATACCAAAGGACTCCACCTCCGGCTCTTCCAAGGCCTGACGCACCAGCGCAGTAAAGTGCAGGCGGTTGGGAACCCCCGTCAAAGAATCGGTGTGCGCCATTTTCAGCACCTTCTGTTCACACTTTTTTCGTTCAGTTATATCGATGGCAAAGTGCAGATACAGATCATCCTCCCCTTCCACCGGGCGCCAGCACACCATATCCCAGCTGCCGTCCGCGCGCTGTTGCTCTACGACCTGTGCCCGACGGCGCTCTGTCTCTGCGGTCTCCTGACCGCAGAGACTTGGCTCCCCCACCCGGATCCCCATTTCATACGCACGCTGGTTCGCACTCACAACCCTGCGGGTGGAATAACGTGCCAGCACTGCCGGATACGGCAAGGCGTCGAGAAGTACCTGCTGAAATTTCTGTGATTCTTCAAGTTTATGCCGTACCTCTGCTTCGCGGTTTTTATGCTCCCCAGCCTGCAGGGCAAAGCCAAGATCATCACGCAATTGCTCCAGCAGTTCAACCCTGGAGTCATTGAAGTAATCGCGGGTCGTGGCATAGACCTTAAATGCTCCAATGATTCTACTTCCCACGTAGAGCGGCATGGATACCGCCGAACCAATACCAGCCTGCAGCGCTGCCTCTTCCCACGGGGTTGCGCGCATGGTCGCGGCAAAATCATTGGTGACAATGGTCGCATCTTCACGCACCGCTCTGCCGGTGGGTCCCTGCCCTGCGGGGATTTCTGCGTCGATACTGACTTTTATATGCGCAATGTAGCTACAGCCTTTTTCGTCACCGAACACCGCAACATGGTTAAGCGCATCCGTCGCTGAATCAACCAAGGCCACACTCGCAAGCTGAAACTGGCCATATTCTACCGCGATGCGGCACAGTTGCTGATACAACTCCTGCGGATCGTCTACGCGCATCATCACCTGATTCGCCGCACTAAGTGCGCTGTAAAGATTATTACTGCGCTCCAGATCACGCTGCAACAAGTTGCGGCTGTGGAGCTGCTGGCGTAACCGCGCGGCCCCCATATGCATAGCACCGGCCCCCAAGGCCCAGATGAAACAAGACAGAATATTAAATGCCATGGTGCGGGTGGCCAACATCGCCCGGATTGGCTCCAGCGGCACTCGAATGGCCAGCGCTGCAGGAAATTCGATATTTTCATACCCCGGATGACACGGAGCACAGCGCGGGGTTTTCTCCATTGCGTGCAATTCACGGTATTCGTGGGTACCGTCAGATCTCTCGAATTTGCCCCGTACAACATCATTGCCTCCCTGCAGAAGGGCAAACTGCTGCCGTTCCCAGACATCAGGAATATTCCGCGCATTCAGAGGCACGGGGCTGACCAGGCGGCTGTGCACTCCGGTATCCGGAAAGAGCGCCTGAATCTGACTTAACACCTGCGCCGAAGAGAATACCGACGTTGTGTTATCAGTGTCCCTGACTTCAAGCCCCTTCTGGTGCAGAACCCACTCCCGAATGGTATTGGTGCGCTCCTTTTCCAACTGCGCCGCCTGTCGCGCCAGGGCATTGATCTCGTGCTGGGTTTCCATGACATTAAACAGCAACGCTCCCAGCGCCAGGAGGAGCCAAGCGCTTTGCAGCAGGTGGTAAAAATGGCGAAAATAGCCAAGCTCGGTGGTGGTTTTCATCACAACTTTCTATCAGAGGGGATAAACATGACTAAAATCCTCATTATGCTATACCCGCACCTGCAGGTAAATAGCGTGCAATATTAATTTTATGGAATAAATTGTAGATGTTGTATACTTGGAGTTACATTTCCCCGCGTTTCTTTCTCGGAACACGCAGGTCCTCAACCACCCAGTTACAGGAGGTTTATATGTTCAGACTAACCGGTATATGTGCGCTCATATTGTTGTTTGGCCTCAGTGCATGTAGTGAGAACAAACAACAACAGCAAACTCCAGCTGAGCAACAACAGCAGGCTACCGCTGCTGACGCAGCAGAAAAGGCGCAGCAGAAAGCCAATGAAGCGGTTGGAAAAGCAAAGGCCAGTGGGGAAGAAGCAAAGCAGGCTGTGGAAAAAGCTGTGGATGATGCAGAAAAGCAGGGCTCAGCCGCGGTTGAAGATGCCAAAAAAGAGCTGACGCCGGCAAGTACAGCCGGGCAGGATAAAACGAGTGGAACCACACCGCAGGTAGTCGAAAAAGCCAACATGCCTGTGGCCTCTTCGTCTCAGAAGGCCAATGAATTGACTTCGAAGGTCCAGGGGCAAGAGAAGAACCTCACCGACCTGGCTGACAGTACCGCAGTTTCAGCTACGCAGAAAGTTGCACCGCCCGAAACTATCGCCCTGGAGAACAACTTCGGCACTGTAACCCTGACCCATGCCATTCATGGAAAAGCCTACGGCTGTACCCCCTGCCACGGCGACGCTACGCCGGGACCCTTCAAATTGACCAAGGAGCTGGCTCATTCAACCATGTGCAAGGACTGCCATAAGAGTTCTGGCGGTCCGACCGGGTGTACCGAGTGCCACATCAAGTAGTTTGCGGATAAAAGAAAATAAAGGCGCGGGAGGAGGTATTCCTCTCCGCACCTTTATTTTTCCTGCTGCGGCCACGCTACCAATCGTAGCAAAACCGCAAGTTCGGCCTACCCTAAACCTTCCATATCAGGGACTTGCCTTGGCGCATCTCCCAGCCGCTCTCCCAGAACATGTGGATCAACTCTTCGACGTTATGGGCCCGCCCCTCTTCTGTATGTGCGATGATATCGCGGGGGTTCGCCCCCATCTCCGCCCAGAAGAAACTTGCACCCCCCAGGGCCGCCAGGGCACAGGGCTCATGCGTACAGTTGGCAATGGTTGAATGGGGCATCGCCAGGCGCGTAATCGCCACGATCTGAGCCTGTCTCACCTCTGGAATCGTCCCCAGCACCCCCATAGAGGTATCTGGAATGGGGATGCGGCGAGCCGCTCCACTGAACACCGGATTAATGCTGGCGGTGTAGCAGATCAATTCTGCTATTTCGCGATTATTATGCTCAGGTCCGATAGGCTCAATACAAGTACCTACCTGCAGGCCGGCCGCAAGAAACTTCTCAATGCTGGCACGGCGCTGCTTCGGCGGAATCGCGGTATCCTCACCTTCGCGCAGGCGCAGCGCATGATAAACCCCACTCACCCCAGCCTGCTTGATCTCATGTGCATGCTCAGCACAGTTATCTCCAACATTGACAATCAGCGGGGTGTGGGGTTTAAGTGCGGAACGCAATTCCGGCAGATAAGGCGCCAGCTTGGAGTAGGGGAAGTCAGCGGTCGTCATAACCAGAATAGCGTGGCAGCCGTCTTCTTCCAAGCGCTTTGCCATGGTTACAGCTTCTTCTATACTCAGCTCAGATGATTTAGGGAACACCCCATTACCAGCGGCAAACGAACAGAATCTGCACTCCTCGGGGCACGGCGCCAGATTCAAGGCCAGTTGGCCGTGAATTTCAGCAGCGTTGTCCTGTAGCGAACGAGACAGTTCACTGGCAACTCCGATCATGCGACAAGCCGCATTACTGTATGGCTCATATGAAAGCAGATGCTGAATTTCTTTCTGAGTCAGGCGTTCGTCTTCCTGTGCTTTGGCAAGCAGATAATCGATCATGTTGGCCTAATCCTCCATTTGTGAGCAAATCTTACATTACATTTCAGAGTCTAAAACAGATCTCAGATACCCTCGTAGAGTAGAAAAAGCGGGGCTAAGTGTCAAACATCTTTGTACCAATATAGCACGAACAAGTTCCAAATCATGCCCCGTTTTCCACCTTCAACCTGTCCAACCATTTGTTTAGGCTAAAACGCGTGCTATTATATACGAACACAGGGTGACACCTGTGTGCTGTGACAGCATGTTTAAAACATGTAACAGGGTCTTTTAAATGCCGCAAGCTATAAAGTACACTTTTAAACCTTGTCCGCAAAAACAATTGTCCTAATAAATAAACCACAATGCTGTTCCTGCTTTCACGCGCGTCCAGGAACTCGACGGGCCACCTTAAACAGCCTGTCAGATGACAACAACACTGATGCAGAGGCAGTCCGCCGCGCAAGAGACGTGGGATACTTTTTCATTCTTTGAAGGGCATAGGAGCTCAGGTGAGATCAGGTTTATGCATGACCCATTCAGAAGCAAAACAAACATGCAGGTTGGCGATGCCACTTACCAGTAACTACAGCATACAGACCGCACAACGCCACTGCATTTGGCGGCGATGCTGCCTCGAACGCCTTTCCCGTACCCACCGGGTTGACCTACGCCTGGCAAGAACACTTTAACAGCGGCGGGAGCCTGAATCATGCCCTGTTGAAGTGGTTGTAACAAATAGGGGCGCCCACAGCGGTGCACATCTACCGACAAGATGGATCTCATCCCTCAATGGAAGCGTGCGCATGGAAAGGTAATTCATGAATTACCCCTACGGGTTTTTTCTGGAATTACGGCGCTTCGTGCGCCTACGTGCCTTTGCAGTCAAAAATGCATCAATCTGGCGGATCTGGCGTTTTGCGCCCGGAGTCAAATGTTCCTCCTGCCGATAGAGCAAAAGAAAGCGCAGGCGCTGCGTGCGGGTCAGCACAGAACGTGCGACCGAATCCAGACACCCCAGGTCTTTTATCGCCCCACGCCGCTGCAGACCGCCGTACCAGCGGCGTCCTAATGGGCAATCAAAGAAAAAAACCTTAGGGTCAGCATCCCCCTGAACCAGGATGTTGCGCCACTTCAGATCCCAGTGCACAAAGTTATCTGCGTGCAACCGCCGCGTGTAATCGGCCACCTGACGCATAACCGCCAGAGTCCAGTTTCTGCACGTAAACCGCTCTGGCTCCTGTTGCACAACGGTTGCCAGGTCGCGCGAACCTTCCACCGCCGCAGTTACCAGAATCTCAAGGCGGGTTTTCCCAAATTTGTGCCGCCCATACGCAATCAGAGGCGGTATCGGGATCTGGAGCTCGGCAAAATATTTTAGATTCTGCCATTCCCCCTGTGCGCGGCTGCGTCCAAAAAAACGGCGCAGGTGTTTCCCCCTAATACAATACTGTTTGGCATAGTAACGGCCTGTATTCAGGGTGATCCGCTTCACGTTACTTATACGGTCGGAGGTGACCTGCTCCCCAGGCAACGCAATGCAGGTTTCCGGGCGGGCAAACGTCCGGTCCCCATGCATATCCCCCTTAAAACGCCAAAAATCAGTCTGCGGTCTCAACATGAACTTCACACACCCGTCAACGCAAAATATGCACACGCGGCAGATGCTGCGTGTGCATAAAGAGAAAAGCTGCGCCAAAGTAAACCGCGCCAGTCTTGGAATACGCTAAACCATGTAAATTACCTAATCTGCACCAACAAGTCAACCGTGCGCCAACATGTCTGCAACATGAGGGCATTCC
Organism: uncultured Desulfuromonas sp.; assembly: GCA_964444945.1. GTDB lineage: Bacteria > Desulfobacterota > Desulfuromonadia > Desulfuromonadales > Desulfuromonadaceae > JAIVHC01. The sequence goes on along the minus strand of CAYUJC010000018.1, from coordinate 26,847 downwards.
GCGGGTGCCTGTGTCCAACAACAAAAACCGCCCCTGCCAGGAACCAGCAGGGGCGGAAAATTGCCCGCATTTTTTTATGTTACCAGTGTGGTGCGCTTACTCGTCGTTATGGACCCGATAGAGCAGCTCTTTTATCTCAGCCGAAGGCTCCTTGGTCATCAAAGATACGATGATCATGGTAGTTAATACCAGTGGAACCCCCAGAATCGCGCTGGAAGTAAAGGGCACATAGTAGGCGAAGAGCGAGGTCTTCGGCGCCAGCATGGAGCCAAAGGTGACGGTCATACCTACAATCATACCCGCGATGGCTGCTTCTTTGGTAGTCCGGCTCCACCAGATCCCGAGGAGGAACATCGGGAAGAAGGTGTTCGCCCCAATGCAGAAGGCGGTCGCAGTGATCTGGGCGATAAATGCCGGTGGGTTCATGGCAATGACCGCGATGAGAACCCCTAGAACAATGGTTCCGATGCGTGCGACCCTCATCTTGGATTCCTCGGTGGCATTGGGGCGCAACACACGGAAGTAGATATCGTGAGCGAAGGCTGAAGAGCCCGCCATCAGCAGGCCACCAACGGTGGAGAACGCTGCCGATACACCCCCGGCGGCGAGGAAGCCGGAAAACCACTGGGGCAGACCCGCAAGTTCGGCGGCATTAACCACGATGGCGTCGGGCGAGATGGAGACTCCGGTTACGCCGGCGAGGTTGGAGAACTTCGCAAATGTCGCGTAGGCGGGCGCGCTCCAGTACAACAGGGCGATGCAGAACAGGCCCCAGACCACCTGCCAGCGCGCATCACTGACGCGGGGCACGAGGTAGAAACGGCTGATAACGTGGGGCAGACCCGCGGTTCCCATCATCAGGGTGATGCACAGGGCAAACCAGTGATATGCGGTGTTGCTGGCGAAGGGGAGGTAATAGCTTGGGTCCATGGTGGCTGCAGTTATTCCATTCCCGCCGTGGCCGATATCCCAAACCGCGGCGCCGTAACCGATCTGCGGAACCGCTGAAAAGTAGCCGAGTTTGCTGGCGATAAAAAACAGGGGCAGAAAGAAGGTGATGATAATAACCACATACTGCACCTGCATATTCTTGGTGGCCCCGAGCATCCCCGAGATGAGGACATAGGCCAGGACAACACCAGTACCGACGATGACAGACATCTCATAGTTGATGCCGAAGATCCAGTTGAACATCATCCCGATACCCTTGTACTGCCCGACAGCGTATACAAAGGAGATCAGAATAACGATCAGCGCTGACATCAGGCGCGCCGCGGTAGAATAGTAGCGGTCACCGATGAAGTCGGGCGCGGTATATTTGCCATAGCGGCGGATCTGCCCAGCCATGAGCACCAGGAGCATAACATAGCCCCCGGTCCAGCCGACAATATACGCCATTGCCGCGTAGCCCTTGAGGTAGATGAGGCCGGCCATACCGAGGTACGATGCGGCAGACATCCAGTTGGAGGCGATCGCCATCCCACCGCCGAGCTGGCCGACTCCACGTCCTGCGGCCCAGTAGTCCTCAGTATCCTTCGCCTTCGAGAACACCCCGACCAGGATGAACAGCGTCAGTAAGCTGATCATCAGAATTGCAGGGAAAATACGAACTTCCCCTACGTTAACACTAAGATTTTCTTGCGCGAATACATTGCCCGCCACCAGTACAAAGTAAAGAGACAGGCCCCATTGCAACATACGTTTCATATTTATGGTCTCCCTCTTCTATTTTGATGAAAATTCGGCTTCGAGCTTGTCGATAAACTTGCAGTACCACCAGCACAGGAAAATAAACAGCAGGATGAGGAACTGAGCTGAGTACCAGTAGTGGAACGGAAAGCCTAAAAACTGCGTCTCCGTCAGAAAACTTTTCCCTGAAACCTGGGTTACGACCTCACCGGTGCTCAAGGTTACCTCAACCATAGCCTCGGGATCGGCCACAAGTTTAAGCAGCAATAAAAAACCGTAGGTAGCTACTGCCCATATGATCAGAATCAGTTTCTTCATTGAAACATCGCGGGTCATAAAAGCGCCCACCGGCCTAAAAAAGTTAATATTAATATCTTTAAGATCTTTTTCCATACCCATACCTCCTTGTGTTCAAGTCTTCTGCCAACCAACCCAGCCGACTTATTTGTCGTAGTTCCGATATAATCCTACGCGAGTCGCTAAAGATGAATGAGATGATGTGCCCCCCTTTCCATGAATAAATTCGAACCTGTGTTTTATTGCGTAACTGTCCCCCTATGAAACCGGGTCAGCGCGGATCTCGGTTGATTATGGAATACAGAGAGCGCCGCTTCCGGGTGCTGCTCTCCCTGTGGTCAGAATAATAGGCGAAAATGAAACATATAAGCGCCCCGATGGTAATTACCCCCCCCATCATGTAGTACAGTCTGTCAAGCATACATCTCACCTCGATACTGTTTATGGTTAAGCAGCGTGAACTACCTGGACAGATAAACACTGTTCTGCTTTTAAAAACTTATGCCATAGCGCGTTGAAACGAGTCAAGTAAAATGTTGTTATAAAATCACACAAAAGACAATTTATACTCTATCTCAGGTGGTTTTTTTGCCCCGGCGTCCAACATCCTTTCTTGTTTTTTGTCTTGTTAATTCAGACTCTTGTGCTAAAAATGCTCTTCAGGTTGCCCTGACAGCATAAACCGCAGGCTAAAACACAATCTTTCTTATGTCAAAAAAAATGGAGCATGTGTAAATAAAACACAAGTTGCCAGATGCGCAGAACAACAAAAAAATTCCGCAGACCTGTGCTTACTACCAAGTATTGCAGGAAATACCTTTAATGCAAGATGGGCTTGGATGATTTTATACCGACAGAGAAAGAGCGGGAGGGGAAAACGGCGGCGAAAATTAAAATGTTGCGAGGTCTTACGGCAGGAGCCTGAAAACCTCCCAGAGTCACGCAGAAGGGGCGGGAGTACAACGGGAAACCAGCACCAGCGTCAGCCATGAAAGGGGCAACGCGATAAGGGCCGGATTGTTGAGAGGCAATGGCGCTTCTGTAGCCAGCAGGCCGTAGCGCACATACATTTCCGGCGAGATAAGGATAAGGGTCAGGGCCGCGGTCATTCCTACAAGCATAGAGGCAACAACCCCTTTGCTGGTGGCACCACGCCAGAACAGAGTCATAAGCAACGCCGGCAGATTGGTGGCCGCGGCAAGGGCGAAGGCCCACCCAGCCAGATAGGAAACATTCATCCCCTCAAATACAATCCCCAGATAGACGGCAACGCACCCTACCACCACCGCCGCCATGCGTGCGACTACAACTTTCTCAGTCGCGCTCATCTGGATCCCCATAAGCCGATCCATAATATCGTGCGCCACCGCGCCAGACGCCGCCAGAATCAGGCCGCTGACCGTACCCAGAACGGCGGTAAACGCCACCGCACTTACAATAGCAAACAGCACAATGCCGAAGGAGCGCGCCAGCAGCGGCACGGCCATGTTGGTATCCATAATATTCAGAAAACCACTGCCCATGGCCCCAAAACCGAGAAACAGGCTCAGCAGGTAGAAAAAGCCTATCCCGCCAATGGCAACAATGGTTGACTTGCGCGCTGCGGCCTGACTCGGAACGGTATAATAGCGGATCAGGATATGGGGTAATGCGGCGGTACCGCACACCAGCGCCAACATCAGAGAGATAAAATCGAGACGCGCACTTAAGTTCTTTTCATTCAGGCGAAACATCCCCCCCGACTTGAATAGTTCTGCGCCAGAAACGGTGCTGCGGTAAAATACCTGCATCTGCCCAGCAGGGGTTATGTAGGTGGTGTGTGGCCAGATATTGACCGTACTGGAATAGATGGTGCGGAGAAATTCCAGCGGCCCGAGCGCACCGGTCTTATCCACCCGCTGCCCGTCTACAACAATGCCCGCCATGGTTCCAACCAAGAAAACCCGTCCTGCGCCGGGGGGAGCACCATTGTACAGCGTGGTCCCATCCGGGCTGCGTTCGATGTACTGGGTTTCCTGCAAAAGCAGGTGCCCGTTTGTATGTTCTTCCACCCGCCAGGGGGCCACCTCTTGCCCCTCCATCACCGGGACAAAGCCTGCGGCATATGCCGGAGTCAATTCCCACTGTGGTGCCAGCGCATAGTTCGGTGTCTGGATGGAATAACCTGCCTCGGTGCGCTGCACTTCCAGGGTTTTCAGGTCGCGGTGCTCACGATAATCCATCTGTTCTGGCAACATTACCCCGCGCTGCAGCAGGAACAACGTCAACACGACAGAAATCACGAGGACAAGAATCCCCTTGACAAACTGCACATAGGTAGTGGCCATCATCCCCGAGGTGGCTACAATGATGGTAACCACCACCCCCACAATCAACACCCCCAGGTAGTGAGGAATGCCGAACAATGGAGTTACCAGAGCTCCGATTCCCACCATTTGCGGGATGAGATAGAACACCGAAATCACAATGGTGCACAGCGCCGCGACAAAACGGAGCCCGCGCGAATGGAAGGTGGAGTCAATTGCGTCGGTAAAGGTGAAATAGCCCATGCGCCGCAGGGGTTCGGCAACCATAAACAGGGCCACGAGCCAGCCGGACAGAAAACCGACCGAATAGAGAAAACCGTCATAACCCAGGGTGGCTATCATCCCTCCTATCCCGAGAAAGGATGCGGCAGAGAGATAGTCGCCCACGAAGGCGATGCCATTTACCCCCCAGTGAATGCGCCCACCGGCGGTAAAGTAACCTGCAGGGGTGGTGACCCGGCGCATCAGCTGGATCGAGATCCCCACAACAATGGCAACCACGCTTAAAAAAAGAATTACGGCCAGTTGCGATTGTTCATACAGCATCACCACCTCCACCCGAACCGGACGGCTCAGGTATTCTGGGTCCGAGTCAGACGCTTCTCCACCCTGGTGCACAGGACATGGTAGGTCAACGCCATCAGAACGGCAAAAAGCATCAGCGCCACCCCCCCCACCAGCCCTGCGCTGACCCCGCCACAGGGGATAGCAGGCACCGCAGGGAAAAACACATGCACCATAACAAACAGGGCGTAGACCCCCAGATACACCGCGACCATTCTCTGACCGATGCGGCGTTTAGCCTGGATCAGCTCCGGCGTTATGCCTCTAATATCTGCTCTCAACAGCACCTCCCAAACGTGCAGACCCTAACTGTGCCGCGGCCCAAAGCTTACGCCCAAACACTGTATCATGAGTTTCAGCGCATGCAAGTAATGCACGTATCCACCGGACAACGCAGGGTTTCCAGGCCCGCTCCATCCAGATCATGGTGTTTGATATAAGCGTTTTCCAGCTCTTCTATATAAAAGCGTTCCAAACCACTATTGTCCAGAAAATCTTCCCGCAGGGCGATATTTTTTTCCACCAGGATGCGCGGCAACAACTCCTGTAGATAAAAATTTTCCTTCTCAATATCGAGCATAACCTCGCGATACAGGTGCTCCGGGATAGAATCGGGAATAAGAGCTTTGGTGCGCAGGGCTATACTTATCTCTTCTTTCAAGCTGGTGTAAGCTGCGCAAGACAGCTGCCCGGCACAGGTTTTATGCAGTCTGTGTTTGGCCTGCTGCAGAATTTCCCCATAGAGGGTTTCATGCTGAGAAATCTCCTGCAGATGCTGCAGCACAATACGGACCGACGCCCCCTCATGTAGGTCATGGTGGAGAGATTCAAGCTTTTGGCGCCCGAATTTCCCGACAAAACGGTTGCTCAGCAGATCGGCAAACAACAGCTCGTGCGGGAGCTGTGGCTCCAGCCGGGCCAGAATACGGTGTCGCCGTCGCACTTCGCGCAGCATGAGTTCATCGATTCTGACCCCGGGCATAAACGCTATATTGTTGATCTGTTTCACACAGTATTCATAGTGTTCCAGATAGTTCAGGACTGAAGTCAACTGCTCAACCATGCCGATATCTGCGCCGGCATATACCTTTTCATCACATTGCCTGCTGACATCGAGCAATATCTGCTCAAAGGCATAATCTCGATTGAGCATGGCGCGCCGCTTGTTGTACAGCAGATGGATAATATCTTCGCGCGTTATCCGGATATCGAGCTGGCGGTTTTCGTGCAGGAGGCCGGAAAAAATCTCTCTGGTTTCCGCAATGTAGTCGCGCGGAAACTCCACCATCTTTTCATATCCGAGACTGCGATCCAGGGGCTCAAACAAGGCGATGGGGATTTTGTTGCGCAGCGCCAGGGTTTTAAGACGGTTCAGGCGGGCATTCTCCTGCGCGGTTATATTGCCGTGGTGATAACATTCCACCAGAATATTCCGGTATTCTTCTACAATGGCGCGATTACCCCGGTGGGAATACATCTCCGCGATGCGGATGCGCTGCTGTTGCCTCTCCTCCACATTGAGACGCTGGGCCAGATTTTTGACGTGGGTGTATTCGGTATCGGGGATGGAGCGGTATTTGAAATACAGGGTCCGGAACAGGTCGGCGTAGGCTTTATGCTTTTTATTGATCAGACGCACCAGATATAAGTGACTGTGCTGCCCCAGCAGATTGAACAGTTCATCCATCAGGCGTGCGTCATCGGCATCCTTGACCCTGGGGGTGCGCTTCAGTGAACGCCCGAGCAGGCCGAGGATATCTTCCTGTTGAGTTTTAAGGGCGCCATACACCGACCCGGTGAGAAAGAAAAAGCAATTACTGTAAGCATGCCCTTCGCTGAAGATCTGGTCGTAGGTGATGCGGCCGGCCGTTTCGTTGGAAAAAACCAGCTCCCCACCCTGCCGGAAAGTCGCGCCGAACAACACCAGGCGGTTGGCGACCTCATTTTTAAGCAGATCGGGGACGGGCTGTTCCACTCCATACATATATTCACAGAAACTGCCTCCATTCCCCCAGTGGGTCAGCCCGGTGCGGTCCAGGACAATCTCATTGCCCGGCGCGAACACCCGCAGCTCCTCATCCAGAATCTCATAGAAATGGCGGCGCCCAGCATCCCGAGCTGCTACGGTAACAAAGTACTCGATGCTGTCATCTATGTGTCCGTGCAGACGTAATTCCTGCTGCATGTATCCTTCGAAGCCCCCATGCTCAGATGCTGCCGAGAGAAACGTTCAGGTTCAGATTCAAGTGCAAACCGTCATAGGCCAGCTCAACCCCGGCAGGGAGGTGGCGACTGTGGACGGCATACTCCACATCATGGCTTAAGTGGGTCAGGATAATACGCCCTGCCCCGAGGCGCCGTCCGGCATCTATAGCCTGGGTGATGGTAAAATGGCTGGGGTGGTGCCTGAAGCGCAAACCATCGACAATAAGTACCTGCAGATTTTGCAGCTGTGCCCCGGCCCGCGGCGGGATGGCGCTGCAGTCGGTCAGGTATGCCAACGGCCCCAAACGATAGCCGAAAACCGCTCCACCCCCATGCTCCAGTTCCACAGGGACAATACGCGCGCCAAACAACTCAAACGGATCTGCCACCACATGGGATTTAAGCTGCGGGCAAAATCCCTGTGCATCACTGTGGCCAAAGGCATAAGCAAAGCTGCGCTCCAGTTTATGCATGGTCGCAGCGGACCCGTACACGTCGATATCCATGTCAGCCGCAGCGTTGAAGGGGCGCAGATCATCTATCCCGTGAACATGGTCCGCATGGGTATGGGTGTAAAGTACCGCATCCACCCGCTGCACCTGTTCCCGCAGACACTGGGTGCGCAGATCAGGGCCGGTATCCACCAGCACCACGCGCCCGTTCCATTCCAGCATAAGACTGGAGCGGGTGCGCTGATTGCGCACATCATCCGACGTACATACCCGACAGTTGCACCCCACCACCGGGACTCCGGTACTGGTACCACATCCAAGGATAGTTGCTTTCAGCTGCGTTTCTATCTGCACATTGAAGCCTTGATCTTGAGCTACAGCAACCCTTTTTGCCGCAACTCGTCTTGTGTCACCACCATATTTCTGCCGCTGTCCTTGGCGTGATATAAGGCGCGATCGGCACGCCGAAACACCCCGGCGCGGTCGTCTCCATCCTCCACGGTGGCGACCCCGAAGCTGGCGCTCTGGGGTGGAATCGGACTGAAATCCAGGGTGTTGATCTCCCGGCGCAGGTCTTCGGCCAGGGCGGCGGCTTCGGCCAGGGTCGTCTGCGGCAGAACAAGCATGAACTCCTCACCGCCCCAACGTCCGACTATATCACTTGTACGCACGCGGTGGCGCAGGGTTTCAGCTATCCCACACAATACCCGATCTCCGGCCTGATGCCCAAAGGTATCATTCACCTTTTTGAAGTGGTCGATATCAAGGAGAACAACCGACAAAGGGCCGGGATAGCGCTGCATGCGCTGGCACTCATGGATAAAATCTGTTTCAATTTTGTGCCGGTTGTACAGCCCGGTGAGGGAATCGGTGACGGAAAGACGTTTGAGCTCCTGGGATTTTTCTTCCAGCTGCTGATGTGTCTGCAACAGCTCACGGTGCAGTTGAGCCAAACGCCGATTGCGCCACACAAATCCCGTCAGCAAAACGATGGCTCCGATCCCAGACAGAAAAACAACCCAGAAATCTACCCCTTGCCGATAGGAGACCGTCACCCACCTATTGTACAGGCGCTGCCCTGCCCCGGGGGCAAGGGCCACAATGGCGCGATCCATGATATCACACAGGAGCGGATCGTCCTTGCGCACTCCGATCGCCAGCTCCAAAGTCATATTGATCTGCCCCGATATTTTAACATCATCAAGACCCTGCGCGCGAATGGCCTCCCCGATGGCAGCGACCGTGCCGATAAAACCGTAAAGCTCCCCACGGTTAACCATGCGAATCCCCTCCGCTACAGTTTCGGTTTCAACCAACTCGATAGCAGGATAACGTTTGCTGAACTCTGCGGTAACGGCATACCCCCGTGCGGAGCCGATGCGCAGCCCGCTGAGCTGACGGACATCTTCAATAAACATCTCTTCGCTGCGGGTCGCCACCACAATGGGCAGGTGTAAATATGGTCGGGTAAAATTTAGAAATTTTTTCCACTCCGCTGTCGGGCTGAGAAGAGAGAGCAGATCACAGTCACCGTTTTCAGCTTTTTGCAGCGTCTCACTCCATGAAGCCGTGGGGATAAAACGGATAGGGACAGGCACCAGTTCCTGCAAAAGGGCAAAATAGTCGGAACTCAGCCCGGTGTAGTGCCCTTGTGGATCAATTCCCTCCAGGGGCATCCAGTTTGGGTCGATACACAGCCGCACCTCGCCGAGGGTTTCAAGATGGCGGCGCTCCTCTCCACTAAGACTCAAAAAACCAGGTTCGGCAACATCATCGACCTGCCACCGCCGGCGCAGCTCGTTAATGCTCTCATCAGGGATTGAATCCAGCGCTTTCTGCAACGCCGATGCCAGCAGAGGCATATCCTTGCGCACCCCGTACCCCTCTTCAATACTGCGAAAATGTTTCGCCCCCAGAATAGGCCGGGCTTCAAGACCAAGCATATAATGCTGGCGGATCTGATAGGTAAGGACAGGATTACTTGACATAACCGCATCAACAGCGCCGGCGGCCAGAGCCTCAAGACATGAGATGTGCTCTGGAAACGCAACCACTTCAATCTGCGGATAATATTGCGCCAGGATATCTTCGTGCCAGTAACCACGTACCACCCCCACTCGATGCCCGTGCAGAGATTCCAAAGATTTTGCGCCGGGGCCATTTTTTCTGGTGGCCAGCCCGGTATAGGTGGTGAGGAACGGCTCGGTAAAACAGGCAAATTCACGTCTGGAAGGGGTATCGATCATATTTAAAACGATGTCGATCTCGCGGTGTTTGAGCCCGGTTATCGCCTCTTCCCAGCCCTGATCCGTTACGTACTCAAGCTCTACCCCAAGACGGCGCGCCAAAATGTTGGTCAGGTCAACCGTAAAGCCGCGCGCTTCGCCATTTTTAACATAGACGAAGGGATGGTAGTCGCGCTCTGCATGCACCTTCAGCACCGGGTGCGTCTGCAGAAAGGCACACTCCGCCGCAGTGAGATCAGGCAGATAGGCCTCTGCAGACATCAACCCCTCAGCTTGCAGCGGTTGCGCTCCCAGCGCCAAAAACATCCCGACCAGCAGCAAGCGTAAGAAAGAGGGGCGCAACCTCGAACGGAGGCGAAGGTGAGGAACGTTCCCAGGGTGCAGGGAGAAAAAAACAAGCTTCATATACAGTCCATTCCGGGGCTGTAGAACAGGACAACGTCCAGAGACTATTCTCTGCAGCGGACAATATAATGAGAGAATAGCACAGCTTTAGCGCGGAGCGCTATCGGGATATTTTTACCATCCGTCTCGCTTATTCCGTCCCCTTTTTTCCCCCCTTTTTTCACCCTTTGGGTCAACTGGAGTTAGCCCACTTTTGCTCGTACGTTTTGTATTGTCAGCTGCGTCCTTCGGTTTGCCCTTAGGCGTTCTGTGTGTAAGCTGGGCAAAAAGATCTTCGCGTCCCAGCTGCCGCAGGGCGGTATGCACAAGTTTATACTGCTGTGGCTGATGCGCAAGAAGCAGGGCTTTCTGCAGGCGCCGTTCCTGCGGATCTCTACTCACCTCTACCTTGGCACCGCTGAATGGATCTATCCCGGTATAGTACACACAAGTGGCGAAGGTGCCGGGGGTGGGGGTAAATTCCTGCACCTGCTCCACCTCAAGACCGTGGCGCCGCAGCACCAGCGCGGTGTTTAACATATCTTCGAGGGTGCTGCCCGGATGGCCGGCCATCAGATAAGGGACCACGGAGCAGCGTCCTCCGTGCTGACGCTGGGTGGCATAAAATTGACGCAGAAAATCTTCAAACAGCTCCGGCGCCGGTTTGCGCATGTGCTTGAGCAGCTGCGGACTCAGGGCTTCCGGTGCCACCTTGAGCAGCCCCCCGATATGGTGATTGAGCAATTCGTGCCGGTACTGAGGCTGACGCGCCAGCAGGTCGAAGCGGATTCCCGAAGCTACATACAGGTGCTTTACCCCTGCAATCTGGCGCAGGGTGCGCAACAATTCGGCGGCGCTGGCATCATCTGTATTCAGATTGGTGCAGATGCTCGGGAAAAGGCAGCTGTCGCGCTGACATTTCTGGCAGCGGGCGAGATCAACCACTGTGGTAGCGTACATATTTGCCGTGGGGCCGCCCACGTCGGTAATAGTGCCGCCGAACGCAGCATCGCGCACGAGATGTTTCACCTCAGCAACAATGGACGCTGGTGAACGCGACTGCACCAGCCTGCCCTGATGTGCGCTGATGGCGCAAAAAGCACACCCGCCCTGACAGCCGCGATGGCTGGTCACTGACCAGCGGATCTGGGTAAAGGCAGGGATGGCTTCGCGGTAGGCTGGATGGGGACGGCGGGTGAACGGGAGGGCATACACTGCATCAAGCTCTGCCGTACTCATAGGTTCGGCAGGGGGATTAACCACCAGATAGCGTCCGCCATGTTCCTGCACCAGCCTTTTCTGCCCCGCACGCTCAGCCTGTGCGAACGCAGCGGCGTAGGTGCTGCGATCATGCTCAAGGGCCGCAAAAGCTGGAAGCTGCTCTCCCGTCACGGGGACAGGGCTGAGCCAGACGGTCCCAGCAACGCGGGTGATCGCTTCGATCCGGCGGCCGCTGTCAAGCAGAGTCACCACCTGGGCCAGGCTCCTCTCAGCCATCCCATATAGAAGGAGATCCGCCTTGGAGTCGACCAGAATGGAGCGCCGCACCTTATTGCTCCAGTAATCATAATGGGCCAGGCGGCGCAAGCTGGCCTCAATCCCCCCAATAATTACCGGCACCCCTTTCAACGCCCCCTTGACCGCAGCAGTGTAGGCGATTAAAGCCCGGTCTGGACACGCCCCAGCCCGCCCTCCGGGGGTATAGGCATCATCATTGCGCACCTTTTTGGCCGCCGTATAATGATTCACCATCGAATCCATGGCCCCAGAGGAGATCGCCACACACAGGCGCGGAGGTCCCATGACCTGAAACGCCGCCGGATTTTTCCAGTCGGGCTGGGCAATAATCCCGACCCGCCATCCTTTGGCTTCTAGCGTCCGCGCCAATAGTGGCACCCCAAAGGAGGGATGATCCACATAGGCATCCCCGGAGACAAACAGCACATCAAGCTCATCCCAGCCACGGGCGGCCATCTCCGCCCGGCTGGTGGGGATAAAGGGGAGGGGCGCGACGGTGGATGCCGCGGTTTTCACTTTACTCATGGTTGAAGACCTTCTGTATTTTTATGCCATTATACTTGAAAAAAACCTCGGCACATGCGGAACGTTTCACCCCGCACGGTGCAGCTCTTTGAGTATCACAGAAGCTCCGTAACCCGCAATGTCCGTCCGGCTGTGCCAGAAAACAACATATAAACGCACAACAAAAAGCTGCCGGTTCTACCGCAGGCCTTTTGTTTATGCTAAGGTGGCGCGTTCAACCGAAGCTGGGGTATGAATTTGCCGCGCCGGGCTTGACACTTGCTCCGTTCCCTGAAAAAATGCCGCCACTTTCTGCTTTCAAGGCGCTTACTTTGGAGTTTAATTCGAGATAGGCGCGCAGCAAAACAACCCACACCCGAATCTACTCTATATTCCCCGTAAGGAGATCCCTTCATGCGTAAGAGCATCAACATCGGCACCAGACGCAGCAAGCTGGCACTATGGCAGGCATATTATGTACAAGATCTGCTTGAAAAGACCGGCATGGATACCAACATTGTCGAAATCGAAACCAAAGGGGACAAAATTCTCGATGTATCCATTGCCAAGATTGGCAGTAAGGGGGTTTTTACCGAAGAGCTGGAGGAGCAGCTGCGCAACGGCGATATAGATATCGCGGTGCACAGCGCCAAGGATATGCAGTCGGAGCTGCCCGCAGGCTTCGAGATTATCGCCTTCACCGAGCGGGAGAAAATAAATGATGTGGTAGTCAGCCGCGATAAAAACCTGCGGCTGGCCGACACCAGCCGCCCCCTGACCGTGGGATCTTCTTCTGTGCGCCGCCGGGCGATGCTGAAAGCCTATTATCCCCACATCAACGTGATCGAAATGCGCGGCAACCTCCAAACCCGGATCGGCAAAATGGATGCCGGGCAGTGTGACGCCATTCTGCTGGCTTATGCCGGCGTCCATCGCATGGGCTACAACGACCTGATAGCCGAGATTCTACCGGAGGACCAGTTTATTCCCCCGGTGGGACAAGGCAGTGTTGCCATTGAAGCTTCCACCAGCCTCGACGCCGCCAAACTTGAACTGATCCGCACCGCGGTCAATCACCCCGCTACCGAATACCGCCTGAACGCTGAGCGTGCGTTTCTGAAAACCCTCAAGGGGGGGTGCAGCATCCCCGCCTTCTGCATGGCTGACTACAATCCTGCCGGTGAGCTCAAAGTCTACGGTGGGATCATCAGCCTTGACGGCACGCAGAAAATCTTCAACGAGCTGTGCGGCCCCAAAGAGGATGCGGCAGAGCTCGGCCATAAACTGGCGCAAATGACTCTGGATCAGGGTGGGGCCCAGATTCTGGCGCAGATTCACGCTCTGCGCGATAGTGAGGAAGAGTAAACATTCCCCTTTTAAAACAACACTCCCCCTCCCTGCCACGGCAGGGGGAGCTTGCACAACTTTTCATCCCTACCAATCAGGTTTTGCGGGTACGCACAAAGAAAATGAAGGCCATGCCGGGGCGCCTGCTTCCCTCGTGCATGGCAAACTGCATCCGCTCAAATTCCCACCCGGAGATGACCTCGGCGTTTAAGATCTCTTCCAGGGCATCATCCGTTACAACGGTGGTCTCCACCACCTTGTATTCAAGCATCTCTTCTCCCCTCATTTTTTATTTCAGGCGGTGATGGCGAGAACTTGTCACCTCCGCTCAGAATTCAGCATGCCCCGGCGTCCGCGGAAACGCTATCACATCGCGGATATTCTCCATCCCGGTGACATACATCAAAAAGCGCTCGAACCCCAAGCCGAAACCGGAATGGGGGCAACTGCCCCAGCGGCGGCTGTCGAGGTACCACTGCATACACTGCGGTTCGATGCCACTTTCCTCCATCCGTTGCAGCAGATGGGTATAGCGCTCTTCGCGCTGACTGCCGCCGATTATCTCCCCCACGCGCGGCAGGAGCAGATCCATGGCTGCCACGGTTTTACCATCGGCATTGACGCGCATATAGAAAGCTTTTATCTCTTTAGGGTAATCCACCACAAACAGTGGCCCACCTACCACCTCTTCGCATAAATAGCGCTCATGTTCAGACTGCAGATCCAGACCCCACTTGGGCGGATATGCAAAAGCTTGGGGGGCCTGCTGCAAATGCTCTATCGCCTCGGTATAGGTGATAGTGCGGAACTCGGCTTTGACCACCTGCTCCAACTTGTGGATCAATCCCGCTTCTATCCGAGCGTCAAAAAACTCCAGCTCCGTGGCGCAGTGTTCCAGCACGTACGTAACCAGGTAGCGGATAAAATCGCGCGCCACTTCACAGTTGGCGGCTAAATCGGCAAAGGCCATCTCCGGTTCAACCATCCAGAATTCGGCCGCATGGCGGCTGGTATGGGAGTTTTCCGCCCGAAAAGTGGGGCCGAAGGTGTAGACTGAGCCGAAGGCGAGGGCGTAGAGTTCCCCCTGCAGCTGCCCGCTTACAGTCAAACTGGTCTGTTGGGCAAAAAAATCTGCGCTCCAATCCACCTGCCGGGCAGCATCCAGCGGCGGCGCCAATGGATCCAAGGTTGTTACCCGGAACATCTCCCCCGCCCCTTCGCAGTCACTGGCGGTGATAATCGGAGTATGGACATGGATAAAATCCCGTTCGGCAAAAAACTTATGCACGGCGAAACTCACAGCACTGCGTACCCTGAACACCGCGCCGAAGGTATTGGTGCGGGGACGCAGATGGGCTATGGTGCGCAGATATTCAAAACTATGGCGCTTTTTTTGGAGTGGAAATTCTGCGTCTGTAGCCCCGACAACCTCAAGATGGAGAACCGCAAGCTCCAGTTTCTGCCCCTGTGCGGGCGACTCCTGCAGGCAGCCCCGCGCCTTGACGCACGCCCCTGTTCCAAGCTCTTCCGGCATTTCCGCCGCAAGCTCTCCCGTCAGAACCAGCTGCAGCGAGCCCATGCAGGAACCATCATTGAGCTCAACGAAACATACCTGCTTGCTCCTGCGCACCGTGCGCACCCACCCGCTGACATCTACTGCTGCCCCGGAACTACCTTCATTCAGTATTGTCTTGATTCGCATATCCAACCCCTTGCCGCTGTATTGACACCTGTAGAGCGGCGCCTATATTTACATAAAGAAACGCTTTTTTATTTTACTGCCGGATGCTAAAATACACAAAGCCTACGTACCGTGCAGGATGGCACAAACAATACCGCCTGTTTGGGATATCATGGAGATGAGATGGTCGATATAACACAGTTACAAAAAATAGAGCCGTTCCATGAGCTCGCGACGCCCGACTTAGCGCAGATAGCTTCTGCCACCACGAGCAAAAACTTTCCGCGCAACTACCATATTTTCAACCAGAATGATCCATTCACCGGCTATCTGTACGTCATAGCCTCCGGTACAGTGGAGATTACCCTCCTTACCCAAAGCGGCGAAGAGATCGTAGTAGATTATCGACGTAATGGCCAGTATTTTGGCTGCACTCCACTGTTCACCGGCGAAAACTATACCGGCGGGGCGCGGGCAGTAACCGATCTTACGTGCTATCTCATCCCCAGCGCCATCATCCGTGAAGTCGCCGAGCGCGTCCCCCTGCTGCGTCAATTCTTCAATGACGCGGTTGTCGCGCAGGTGCGGCATCTGTATGCGGACATTGTCACCAATCACAGCAAGCAGGCTCTTATCAAGCTGGAGTCGTATCCATTTCAGAAACGGCTGTCGGAAATCATGTCCTCCCCGGCGATTACATGTGAAGCCAACGCCACCATTCGCGAGATGGCCACCATCATGATCCAGCATCATGTCCGCTCCCTAATGGTCCTGGATGAGAATGGGCAGATGGCTGGCATCGTCACCTGTCGCGATATTATGGGGAAGGCTCTGGCGGTGAAGGGGACCGATCCAGATACAATTCAGGCAAAAGAGCTGATGGAAACCCAGCCCAGAACCATGCCACCATCCACCTATATGTACGAAGCGATGGCGTTCATGGTGGCTCGCAGACTTAAACACATGCCCATCGTCGAAAATGGGGTTCTGCTGGGGATGGTGACCATGAGTGACCTGATTCAACACCGCACCCAGAAAGCCATGCTTTTGCTTGGCAACATCGAAGAAGCCCGGACGCTGGATGAACTCAAACAGATTCACGCGCTGTTGCTGAACATAGCCGACGGCCTGATGGCTGAAAGCCGCAGCGCTACCCAGATCATGGAGACGCTGTCGTACATTCACCAGGGACTACTCAAGCGCACCTATGATCTGTGCTTTGCCCAGATGCTCGACCTGGGCTACAGGGCCCCGCAAATCAAACACTGCTTTTTAATCATGGGCAGTGGCGGCAGGCGCGAAATGCTTCTCGGCCCGGATCAGGACAACGGCTTTATTTACGAAGACTTCCCCGACTCTGAGCAGGAAGAGGTTGACGCTTTTTTTATCCCCTTTGCCGACAAATTGACCCATGCCCTTGACTATGTAGGTTACCCTTTGTGCGAAGGTGACGTCATGGTGAGCAATCCGGTGTGGCGTGGGCGTCTGAACGACTGGCGCAAACGGGTGGCCGACTGGGCTGAAAACCCGGAGCCCCACAAGGTGCGCTACTCATCAATCTTCTTTGATTTCACCCCGCTGGCCGGCGCCGCCGAATTGGCACATTCACTGCAGAGCATTGTATTTCAGGCGATCCGCAGATCTCCCTCGTTTTTATACCAGGTGATGCAGCTAAATCTGACCCACAGGGTGCCCGTCGGTCTCTGGGGCCGCTTTATAACCGAAAAAAAAGGGCCCTACGCTGGAACTCTTTCCTTGAAAAAAGGGGGACTCATATATATTGTTGACTGTATCCGCATGTTTTCTCTCGAACGTGAAATTCGCGCTCTGTCTACCCTCGAGCGCCTTGACTCCCTCACCGGAGAGCAGGTGTTTTCCATTGAAACCGCTGAACATATCCGCGTTGCTTTCGAGGCGTTGTCCTTCCTACGCCTGCGGAATGAAATAAAGCTGCTCAAAGAGGGGGAAACCCCCGACAGTAATATCGACCCATATGCTCTGAGCAAGGGGGAACAGGAGCTGTTGCGCAGCTCGTTTCAGGCGGTCAGCAAACTGCAGAGCGCCACACGCAACCACTTCGGCAGAGGGCTAGGCTGATCTTCAGGTCACCCCCACGTACCGTGGCTGCAGATACAACCGCTAACAACCTTTGAGGAGTTTGCCGTTTGACCATTAAACGCCTGCTAAACTTTAGCCAACGCAAAAAGCAGCTGTGCGCTCTTGATGTGGCAGACACAGACCTGTTCTTTTTCTACGGCAGCCTGATGGAGCGCTACGCCAACTTCAATCGCTTTATCAAACGCAGGGTACGCAGCCTTAGAGCTGGATACTGTCGCGGTTACCTCTACTACCTGCCCATGGGTTTTCCGGCCTTGATCTATCCGGAAGATCCATGCACCAGCCTGGTTGCCGGCGAACTCATGACCTTCGACAATCCGATCCGCGCCATGCGTCTGCTGGATCGCTTAGAACACTTCAATCCTCTGGCACCGGCTAAAAGCACCTATATCCGCAAGAAGCTCCCCGTAATCCTCGAAGAGGAAGGTGAAAATGGCCCTGAATTACGCCAGGTCGATGCCTGGGTCTATACCTACCCGGAAGACCATTTAAGTACCAGGCATCGCCGGCAGGTGCGGATAGAGTGCGGGCAGTGGAGCTCATTTCGTTCCAAGGGGCAACCGGAGCAGGAGTTGCAGACCATGGCGACCCGCCTGCAATACTGCGACCAGACGCAAAGCATCCTCGTTGATTCGTCCATGTGTGCAGAACCTGTCCCGGGCTCTGCTACCCACCTGTATGGCTGTCAGCGCTTCTGCGATAGAAATAGAATCTGCGCCCACAATCGCGCCCTCAAGCGCGCGCAGGAAGACGCTGGTTTTGCTGTACCAGGATGTGTCCCAGATCTTTCATGTAGCGACTGAGTGCCGCTGCGGGATAAACCTGCTCAAGCTCAAGCCCCCGACGCACCCGACCTATAAACGCCTCAATATGTGCAGGTGGGAGCGCCTCTGGGCGCCGCGCCCAGAGAGCCAGTTCATCAATAGGTTCGGTGAGCGCATCACCACCGAGACTTACCGCATTAAAACCCTTCAGTGCCAGAAAGACACTGGTCCACTCGGCGGCTGTGCGGTCATGGTGCAGGCGTAAAAAGGCATATTCATTTACGCTGTGGCGCAGATTATCAAACAGGGACAGGTGATTGCGGCGCCGCACCAGCTTCATCAGCTCATGTTGGCACAGACGCTGCTCCCGAATCCTCCCATCTTCATCCACTTGCAGATCTCCACCGAGCAGCAGCAGACATTTGTAGTCACTCAACTCCGGCACTTCGGTAGCCTCAGGCCATAACACCTCGACATTAACATGCAAACTATGGGGTTTGATCTCAGAAAGAAAACGCACCACACTGGAAATATACAGGGCAAGAAAGCCGGGGTCGCAGGTCAGCGGCATGGAGTAATGCCGCGGATAGTCCATCCGCACCAGCGCATATTCAAAAAATCCGCCGATCCAGGGAACCGGCAAATAGCGCCGCAGACGCACATGGTGGTCGAGGTACCCCCCCAGGCGCCAAGTCACATGGTCCAGATGAAAGTGGTGGAAGTAGATAAAATTATGGAAGGTTTTTTCGCGCGTATGGCGCCCGAACATGTGGTTGAAGCTGGCGCTGTGGCCGACGTTGCTAAACTCCAGCTCCGCTCCCAGGGGAACGCGGCCCCCGATACAGCTTTCTTTGATGAGGCGCCGCCCTGGAATACACGGACCGGATTGCTCCAGCACCTGCAGCGTCAGAACCAGGCTCTGCAGACAGTAGAAATAAAGACTGCGGCATCCCTCTGCCATCATCTCCTGCACGCAGACTTCAATGCGCTGGTCTATCTCGGTTTCATGGGCCAGAAACCACTGCAGCGCGTCCAGGACATACACGGCTTTCGGATAACAGCCGGGTTCAGGTGGAGGGAGACCTTCTCTATGGTACTTGCGCAGCAGCTGCACTGCAAACCCCAGGACATAATGGCGATAAATCAAACGCAGATAATCCGGGAGGATCTCTTTTTTGTTCCAGATATGCCGCGCTATGCGCAGCCGCTGCTCTTTGCGTTTCGCCGCGACCTGGATATTGTGCCGAAACGGTGCCGCATAGTAGGCGTAATAATTGTGGCGTTTAAAAAAACGGAAGCGGTTCCGATATGTGACCCCGATAAATTCGCGCAACAGAATAATGCGCTCCACCGCGGAGAGCTCGGCGTACATCTGCGCATACTTGCTTGTCCGTGCATGTTCTGGAAAAAAAAAGGCCATACCGCACCTCCAGTCTGCAAACATTCTGGCCTGACACCGTGCGCACCGCTTACGCTGTACTTACACGAAGGAGGGCTTAAGTCAAATCCCCTCCATCTGCAAGGCTATCTCCTTGAGTAATTCGCGATTGATCTGGTTGTCGGGGGTTTTAGGCAGATATTTGGTAAACATGATTTTATCCGGCAGCTTCAATTCCCCGATATCTTCGATAATATGTTCACGGATCTCGCGCAAAGTCTTATTCCGATAACTTTCATCCCGAAAATCGCGCAACACACAGTAAACCACCAGCATATACCCCTGCATGGGATGGTCGATAACGGTGGCGGCACACTCCTTTATCCGCTGGACATCCAGAATCGCAGTTTCAATCTCGGCGATGCTGCGCCTGCCACTCCCGGTGGTCAGGATATTATCCATCCGCCCGGTGAGATCGAAGTTGGTGCTGGCATCATACTGGGCTCCATCTCCGGTGGCGTAGAAACTGCGATTTTTGTACTTCTTCCAGAAGGTCTGTTCATAGCCAACCGGGTGTTTGTATAAATCCTGCAGCATGGAGGGCAGCGGCGACGCCAGCACCAGGCGGCCGGGTTCCCCGGGAGCACTGATCTGTTCGCCGTTATGATCCACGATCCGCGCATCCACCCCGGGAAGCGGGCGCATCATGGTGTCGTCCTCAAAATCGAGCACCCCCGGAACTCCGGCAATCAGGCACCCTCCTGTCTCAGTCTGACCCCAGATCTGCGTAATGGGAAGGTTGCGTTTATTGGTGAGCTCGTACTGGGTCCAGTTATAGATCTCGTCGCTGATTTTTTCCCCCCCGCAGCCGATAAGACGCAGGGAGTTACTGGTACGGTTCAGGTAACGCTTGGTGCTCTTGGCGCGCATGACACTGCGGAGCACGGAGGGGTTGGTGTACATCACGGTTACATAGTAGCGATCCAGATAATCAAAAAAGTGGCTGGTATTTTCATATGATATCACCCCTTCGTACAAAAATATGGTCGCCCCGAGCATGAGCGGGCCGTACACCGTATAGGTATGCCCGTTGATCCAGGCCAACTCCGAAGTGTTCCAGAAGATGTCCGTATCGACCAGATCAAAGAGCAGCTCGGTGGTAAACTGCGCCCACATCAGATATCCGGCCAGACCGTGCTGTACGCCTCGGGGTTCTTTAGTCTTACTCAATGTGTAGATAATAAACAGAGGCTCATCGGCGTTACGCACCGGGTCGAAATGGGCTCCGGTCGCAAATTCCGAGTCATTCACCAGATCGCCATACCAGATATCGCGCTGTGGGCGCATATGTACCTGCTGCCCGGTATGGCGCACTACGATACAGTGGTTAATCTTGTAATCGATCCGCTCCAGCGCTTCGCTCACCACATCTTTGAGCCCGCGCGAGCGATATGAAACTCCATCGCAGGTAACAATATATTTGGCCTGGCAATGCAGCAGACGCTGTGCCAACGCTTCGGTTGAATACGCCATATGGTAATTTACGTGGACCGCACCTATGCAGGCACAGGCCAGCATGGCAAAGATGGTTTCGGGCAGATCTGGCATATAGATCAGGACCCGGTCCCCCTTTTTCACCCCCAGATGCAACATGGCATGAATCAGGGATTTTACCTCGTGCCCCAACGCCTGATAGGTGTAGGTGCGCTCCTCGTTATCCACTCCGCGCCAGATAATAGCGGCCTTGTTGCGCCGCAGCGTCCCCATATGCTTCCCCACCAGATTCTCGAACGCATCCAGCTTCCCCCCCTGATACCAGCGATAGTGGGGGGGAGCCATATCGTCGAGCACTTTTCTATATGGTTCTTTCCAACTGAGATATTTACGCCCCAGCACATCGAACAATTCCGTCGGGGGCATACCTTTGTAGCTCTCATACTGGTGTACCGATATTTTGCGGCGCTGATAGCTGAGTTTTGGATGGACCATCATAAGTTATCCTTACGTGCAAAATCTTTCTGGGCCGAATACAGATCGTTAAGAGTCTGGAATGAGGAAGATAGCTCCCGCAGGATCTTCAGAAATACGCGCGTAGTGGCAATAGAATCACCCAAGGCGCGATGGCGCTGATGGGTATCGACTATGTAGATATCCGTCAGATCATCAAGCTGGGTGCTGGTATTATTTTCCATCACCAGTTTGTGCAGCAACATGGTATCGAGCCACGGCGCACCCGCAATGGAGATGGAATAACATTCCTTTACATGCCGCTCCAGCATCCGCAAATCAAAATTGATGTGGTGGCCAACAATGATGCTGTCTCCGATAAAGTCAAGCAGCTCCGGCAGCACTTCACAGATTGAAGGCTTGTCTACCAGCATACCCTCTGTGATACCATGCCACTTGATCGACTCAGGCGGAATTGGCTGCGTCGGCTTGACATAGGCTTCGTAGATTTTGGTGATCCCACCTTTTTTTACTTTTACCGCGGCAGCGTTGATAATAACATCGTGTTCTACATCCAGCCCGGTAGTTTCAAGATCGATAATACAGAAACTGGCGGTGTCTATAGCTCTCTTCAAAACATCACGCGAGGATATCGTCTGACAACATTTATGCACAAAATCAAGCAGAGGGTCACCGCTAACCCCCTGTTTAGACTGAGAAACACCTTTGAATAAGCTTTTCCACACCCGTCGTGCCACCGTTTGCCCCTGACCTTTGCGCTGAATAGAATCCTGCTAGTTTCCTGTGGAGATTCTATACCTGACAGTCTATACTCAAGAAAAAATTATCCCACAGGAGTACACACCGATGAATTTAAAACCCATTTTTGTTCTGATAATCATAGTATCACTTATATTACAGTTGCGTAACTGTGAATACGGAGCCGAACACCAGGTTAAGTTCGATAAATTTGATCCCAAGTACGAAAATGCGCACCTCACTGCTGTCAGTGCGCAAAATCTTCTGGCGGAAAAAGAGCACGCTGAAGCCCTGCGCTACTATGAAATGGCGCGCGCTGAGATGGAGCACCCCAATGTGCGCGCTGACAAAGGGGAGGACATCTATATAAACTACGGGTTTGTCATGAACGAAATCGGCGCTATCCATCTGGGCTGGGCGCTGTACGGCAAAGATATGAATACAGGTATCACCCATGTCGACCCGAAGAGCGTTGATAAAGTCGAGTTAAGCAAAGCCAAGGACGCCCTCGAAACGGCCATCGCCTTTTACCAGCGCTGGTATGCACACAACGAAAACGACTACGAGCTCTACGCCAAGGCCATCTCGCAGAGCTACGCAAACCTGGGCACAACCCTCAAATACACCGGTGCACAGGAAGAAGCGCTGGAGGCATTCAGGCTCTCTCTGTTATACAACCCAAATAACCGGAATACCAAACACGCCCTGGAGACGCTGGATATCAACCCGGTTCCATATGTAAAAGCGGGCAAAGAGGAGATGAACAAGCACCGGACGATATCTAAATGGAGAAGCTGGATCTCCGACTTGTTCGAGAATTAGTTGCAGCTGCGCAAGCGCGTTGCCTCGGAAGCTGCTTAAAAAGCGGCCTGGCTGATCTTTCTGGCGGTCACTGCGCAAAAAATGCCTGCAACATGGGGATATTGAGGTGAAACACCTCCCCTTGCCGGATCAGGACCGCCACCTGTTCTGCGTCCACCCAGCGATGCTCGGTGGCCTCCGGGGTATCAACTGGGATGCCGCGGGTATGCAGCACCACCGCCATACACACACAGTGTATCGCACAGTCGAGCACGCAGGTCAGCGGACGGAATGATTCCACACAGCCACCGCCTGCATGACGCAGGCTGGCGTGGAGCGGATCGAGGGCAAGGGCTTCAATCCCGGCCTCTTCGTACAATTCACGCGCGGCACAGGCAAACAGGGTTTCCCCTGCGCGCATCTTGCCTTGCGGCAATTCCCATAACGCATAAAAGCGCCCGCACGGATCTCCCTTGGTGCGGCGCTGCAACAGCACCCGATCCGGCGCGCCCGCTTCATCCACAGCGAGGATCGAAACTACCGGTCGCGTCAGGATTTCTTTCTTCATCTCCATCCCTTTCTATACTTAGTACATGTGGGTACTACAGAGGATATTGCAATAGAGGAAGTCATCCGCTGTTTCGTTTAAAATCAAAACCAAGATCCAAATCAGAACCGCCGGGTCTCGTCCCGGCAGCCAGTTTTGGCACAAGTGAACATTTTCATGGGCTCAGTGGAGGCAGCAGGTTTGCCCGAGATAGGGGCGAAAAATTTTTCGCCCTTAGATTTGCGTGCCATCCGCCTCACCCCTTTCGGAGCAGATTCAGCATCACCACCACCGCACAGCCTATACTGATATAACTACCCGTGCGCGCCCCCTCGGTGCCGTGCTGCTGCAGAAAAAAAGCGAGCCCGAACCAGAACAGCAGCCAGCACACGCTGCGCAGATAGCGCGCGATACTGCCGACGATGTAGGTTCGATCCGCCCCACTGATACGCACCACCATATCTCCCTGCTCCGCCTGCTCGATCACCCGCCGCGCCCGCACCAACGTCAGGGGAAACTGACGCGCTTCGCGCACGATGGCCTCAACGCCGCAATTCTCTTCCCCCAGGGCGCGGGTAAGGTTCTGCTTTAAAATCGGGAGGATATCCTTTACCCCGTTGAAGTTCGGCACATATTGGGTTCCCAGCCCTTCCAGCAGCGAACTGACCCGCATGACGTAGATCACATCCTGGGGCAATTTAAAGGGCTGGTCGTGGAGCAGATTGAGGACGCCGAACGCCAGATCCTGCATACTTGCAGCATTCAGGTTTGCGCTGGAAAAGATGCCAAACAACTCTTCGGCGATGGCACTCATCCCATGCAGATCAGCCTCTTCCGTCAGCATACCGAGACGCCGCACCGCGCTGATCAGGAGTTCGTAGTCGTGTTCGTAGGAGGCCTTCACCGCCTGAATCATGGCCTGACGCATATGGTGTGGAATCCGACTCACCATGCCGAAATCAAGGAGCACCAATTCACCGGCTTCATTTACCAGCAGATTGCCCGGATGGGGATCCGCGTGAAAAAAACCCTTCACCAGCATCTGTTCGGTGTAGAACAGCACCAACTGCTCCATCAGGTCGGAAAACTTTACCGCCAGGCGTGCCACGGCGGTGGTGTCGTCGATCCGCACTCCGGACTCGAAACTCATCACCAGCGCCGCATCGCTGCAGTATTCTGGGTATGGACGCGGGAAACGGATACCGGAATCGGCGTAGGCTTCGCTGAACTGCTGCAGATTGGCCAGTTCATGCTCCATACTGACTTCCTGCAGAATCACCTCGGTAAACGCGCGCAGCACCGCTTCGATGGAGTTGCGCGTCTGGGTGCTGAACAGGGGGCGAAACAACGTCAGAAACAGGCGCAGCAGCATGATATCAATCTGCACCACGGTGCGGATATCCTTACGCCGCAGCTTTACCGCCACCTCGTGTCCCCCCTCACGCAGAACCGCACGATGCACCTGCCCGATGGAGGCGCTGGCAATTGGCGTCACCTCAAAGGTGGCGAACACCTCCGGGTCGGGGAATGCCGCGGCAAAGACGGTGGCGCACTGTGCCGGCGGCATGGCGGGCATCTGGTCGTGGAGTTGACGCAGCGCCGCGAGATAAGCGGCATCGAAAAAATCCGCCCTGGTAGCGAGCACCTGCGCCAGCTTCAGAAAGCTGGTCCCCAGGATGCGGATGGAGGCAACAAGGGCCTCGGGGTCGAGGGGCCGCCACATCAGCCAGCGCTGGCGCCGCCGAAACAACAAAAACACCGTCATTAAAAAGCGAAAAATCGCATAGGTGCGCTGCGGGCCACACTGGCGCAGAAGCAATTTCGGACGCAGCTTCAAATCAGCGCTCCAGATCTTTTTTCAGCTGCTCTAAGTCTTTTTTGGTGGCGAGGCCAAGGTCATCGACCACTTCGCGCAGCAAAGTACGCAAAGCATCCCGCGCCGTATCTCGAAGAATATCCCGTTCCTCTTCACCGCGCGCACTCAGCCCCTTCAGCAGGGTGCGGGCGTTATCCTGCGCCTGCTGCTGAAATTCGCGGAACTGAGTGCTGTCGCGCTCCAGGCGCTCCTTCGCCGCCAGCGCTGTCCCCAGGGCAAGGTAGAGCAGCTGCTCCAGCGGGTTTTCCTCCTTACCTTCACTCTGCGTCTCAGCTGCGTCGTTGGTATCTGTCGGTTTTTCAGGCATGGCTTACTCCTTATGCGGACTCGTTTATCTTCGTATTGTGGCATATTGTGCAAAGGCCCGGGGTGCACACGCGAAGGGCGGCGGCGTTACCTGCTTTCGCAACTATACCGAAGCGTCGCCGCAACTCTATATATCTCTAAGAGAATATAGCATTTAATTTATGCTGTACAACGCCATAGTGGAGCATCTGCTCGCAGGTCGTCGTGGAGCAGAGCGGTCTTTTTCACCCCACCTGCAACCGGAGCGAACTGGTGCTGTTGCGCCAGCACATACCAAAACTGCCGCCACCTTCTGTTGCAGAGGTGGCGGCAGTATGTGTAGCCTTTTTCTATATTCTGTTTAAGCGCTAAATCTGGTTAGAATCAAAAACCCACCGCAAATTGCAGGGTTACGAGGGTCTCATCCTGGACGTTGGTGCCACTGATCTCCTTATCCTGGTCCACAAAAGTCCCCTCCAGGGTGATCTTGTTTGCCGCCCCTTTGAGGTAGTAGTTCATCCCCACCCCGTAGATGTGGGTATCGTCACGCCCGCTCTCATCGGAGCTGATGAGCTGGTAGTGGCCGAAGGGTTGCAGGTTGCCGGGGCCGATCTTGGTGCCCAGGTAGTAGCCGGCCTTCAGCGCCAGAATGGAGCCGTCATCCCCGGAGGCCATCTGGGTGAAGGTGATCCCGTTAACAACGTTACTTACATCAATATACGATGCCGTAAACGTGACGGCGTCACCGCCCGCCAGGGGCTGCTCGTAGAACACATCTACCGTCCAGGCAAAATAGTTCTGCTCCTTGCTATCAAGGATAAGATCGCGCTGCATATCAGCGCCCACGCCGAAACTCAGCACCTTTTTGGTGCCAAGGTAGGTTCCAGAATTGAACCACTTGGTTTCCGGATCAAACACGCTGTAGCTCAAACGCCCCGCATAACGCATGGTGTCGTCGGGATTTTTTTCTCTTTTGATAGCATCTTCACCGTCACCAACCATAAAATCGCCATCTTCACCATCGCCGATCATAAAGCGGTACTGAAGCTTGTCCTCCAGGATATTACCCCATACCGTCAGAGCATCGTCACGCCCTACATTGCTGGGATAAAATATACTGCTGCGATGCCCCCCCTGGCCCCAGTTGAGGTCGGTGGTGAGGAGGGATTTGGTGGAGGT
>CAYUJC010000017.1:0-37813 GCA_964444945.1 uncultured Desulfuromonas sp. | reverse complement strand
GCCTTGAAAAGATCGAACGTTTCCGTTCACGTCGACATGCACACGAAGTTGAGAAAACCGAAACCTCCGCCGCCGTTCGGTCAAGACAAAACAGTGAGGCGCAGACCACCCCTGCCACAGAAATTGCCCCAGCTGCTGCGCCCCTGCACCAGTCTGCCTTGCTGGATGCGGACGAATACCCGCAGACTTTTGCCCCTGAACAGAGCCCCTTCTCTGTGCCGGAGCCTTTCTCTGGGTTGGATCAGAGCCCGGAGGGTGACTTCGATCTGGATATAGATGTTCCAGAGTTGGCGGACTCACAGCTGGGTATTGAGACCGAGATAGAAGATGAGGATACAGAATCGGCCTACAATCTCGGGATAGCATATATGGAAATGGGGCTGTATTCCGATGCAGTGCTGCAGTTCAGTAAGGCCCAAAGAGATCTGGCGCACAAGGTGGCCAGTATCTCAATGCAGGCACAATGTTACCAAGCCATGCAGCAGTACGAAAAGGCTGAAGAGATCCTGACCTTTGGACTGAGCGCGGCGGATTTGAGTACGGACGAGAGTATTGCCCTATACTATGAAACAGGGCTGCTGTACGAAGATTGTGGCCGCCATGCTGATGCGCTTGCAAGTTATCAGGTGGTCAAGGATAAGGATCCGGAGTTTCGCGAAGTGGAAAAGAAAGTCGCCGAGCTTAAGCAAATGCTCGGAGTTGCAGACAGCAGCGATGATCTGCACCGGGTCACTTACGTATGAAGCAGAAAAATCCAGGCGCGTGCAATGCCCCCGTTGCGGTTTGGTCCTGAACAGGAGAGCAGATGAGCTGTTTAAAGTTTTTCGGATTTGAGCGGGAACCATTCTCCAATGCCCCCGATGCCCGTTTTTATTTCGAAAACACCCAACACAAAGAGGCGCAGCTGCGCATTCGCCATGTAATTGATTCTGGTGGTGGACTCGCGGTGATCTCTGGAGGGATAGGTTCTGGCAAAACTACCCTGGCCAGGCGGATCCTTGACACCTTGGCACCGGGAGCGTATGAGGCGTCCCTGCTGGTTATGGTCCATTCGGGGGTTACCCCAAGCTGGATTTTAACCCGCATCGCCATGCAGCTTGGGGTCAAAGACCCCGCAGCTGATCGAATGTCGGTACTCAAGCAACTGTACGACCGTCTATTGGAAATTCACACCGAGGGCCGCAGCGCCGTGGTCCTCATCGATGAAGCCCAGATGCTCCAGACCAGTGCTTTGATGGAGGAGTTTCGCGGTCTTCTGAATCTGGAAATCCCGGGCAAAAAACTGCTCAATCTGGTCTTCTTCGGGCTGCCTGAAATTGAAGAGTGTCTGCGCCTGGATGAACCGCTGGCGCAGCGGGTTGCCATGCGCTATCATCTCCACCCGCTACAGGAGCAGGAAACCGCAGACTATATCCGCCACCGCCTGCGCATTGCTGGTGCCGGCTATGCTATGTTTAGCCGTGAAGCGGTAGAGGCGATCCACAGGTTTTCTGCCGGAGTGCCCCGCTTAATCAACACTCTGGGGGCCAACTGCCTGTTTGAAGCATTTCTGAGCAACGCGCGCGTGATCAATCCGCCGACCGTGGTCAGGGTCGCGGGTGACTTCGGTCTGACCCGTGCAGAGCTCAACGACAACCGTGAGAGTGCGGAACAGCATCTCGGCAGAATCGAAAAGCTGCTCGAACGTCTGGAACAGCGCCGTGATTGAGCCCGGATTACATGTACGCAAAACCTTTCTGCCGGCCAAAGCCGGTTTTTTTGTAGGTATCTTAAAGGAGGTATATGGATCCTGAAGTTGTCATCCTGCCGGAAAAATTGTGCAACCAGATAGCTGCCGGCGAAGTGGTCGAGCGCCCTGCGTCAGTGGTAAAGGAACTGGTGGAAAATGCCATCGACGCGGGCTCCACCAGGATTGTGGTAGAGGTGGTTAACGGTGGCGCGCGCCTGATCCGGGTGAGCGACAATGGTCAGGGGATGAATCAGCACGATATTTTTCTGTGTTTTGAGCGCCATGCCACCAGTAAGATTCGCACCGAAGAAGATCTGTTCAACTTGGACTCCCTCGGTTTTCGCGGAGAAGCGCTCCCGGCCATTGCCGCAGTGTCACGTCTGAAGGTTTGCAGCCGTCACCACCATGCAGCGGCGGGGATGCAGATTGAGCTCAAAGGGGGAGTTGTTGTCGATGCTGGAGAAACAGGGGTTCCGGTGGGCAGCATGTTTGAAGTGCGGGATCTGTTCTACAATCTGCCGGCCAGGCGTAAATTCTTACGCAAAACCGCCACTGAGTTCGGGCGTATAACCGAAACGGTGATGCGTCTTGGGTTGGCCCATCCCCATATCCAGTTTCAGCTGGTGCATAACGGGCGCCAGGTTTTTAATTATTACCGCCAACAGCAGGTGTTTGAGCGCATTGTCGAAGCGCTGGGGCGCTCCGTCGCCGGGGTGTTGCAGAGAATTGAGTGCGAGCGTGGAGATATTTCCCTCTGTGGTTATATAGCCACGCCGGAGCACAGCCGCTCCACGACTCAGGCTATGTATACCTACATCAATGGGCGCTTCATTCGCGACCCGGTGGTAAAACATGCCGTGCTGGATGCGTACAGGCAACTGCTCATGAAGGGGCGTTATCCGGTCTGTGTGCTGTTTTTACACATGCCGCCGGCGCAGGTGGATGTCAACGTGCATCCGACCAAGCATGAGGTGCGCTTTCATGATCAGCGCCTGGTGCACGATTTTATCACCAGTGCAGTGCGCCAGCAACTGCGTGGGGTTTGCGCTGTGGACGGATTCAACCCAGAGGCGTCTGCTGCACAACAACAGACAGTGGACACCGATATCCCCATACGTCATCCTGAGCACACCGGTTCAATTTTTTCCGCCGGCGGGAGTGATGGTGTTGCAGCACCCTGTGCTCCCGCTTCCCCTTCAGCCCCTCACTCTGCTCCCTGGCCCATTCCCCAGCATGTTCCATATCCTGGCGCCGCTTCAGACGCGCAGCATGGCGAAGTGGCGGAGGTTGATAACAGTTGGGATGCAGCGCCAGAGGTGGATGTGAATCAAGAGGGGATGGGTTCTGCGCAAATCCAGGCAGCGCAACATTTTTGCCCCCCCACCGGGGGGGCGGCGACCGCCACGCCGGGGTATTTTTCCTCCTTGCAGCTCATCGGTCAGTATGCCCGCAGCTACCTGGTGTGTGCAGACGGAGACGCTCTGGTGCTGATTGATCAACATGCCGCCCATGAGCGCATCGGCTTTGAGCGCCTGCGGGAGCAATACGCGCGCCGCGCAGTAGAACGGCAGGAGCTGCTGTTTCCCCTGCTGCTGGAGTTAACCCAAGCCCAGGATACGCAGCTGCGTGAACAGGTCGAGTATTTTGCCCACCTCGGCTTTGAACTTGAACCATTCGGCGGCACCACCTGGGCATTGAAGGCGCTACCGGTCCTGCTCGAAGAACACGATATCGCTACCCTCATCCTGGATATCCTCGCAGATTTGAGCACCTGGGGCACGTCGCAGGCGCAACGCCAGGCAGTGGATGACGTCTTGATCAAGATGGCGTGCCACAGCATGGTGCGTGCCAACGAAAAACTGGATCAGCGTGAAATGCAGGCGCTGCTGGTCCAGATGGATCAAGTGGATTTCAATCGGCACTGCCCGCACGGACGCCCAGTGTTGCACATAATGCCGCGGCGCGAGGTGGAGAAATTCTTCTCCCGCACCTGACCCGAACTGACTTTTTCGCAGGAGATTCCTGGAAAGTCCGACAGCCTCCGCAAGGGTATATCCTGGCATGAGAACGACAGAAAAAATACCACTGCTGGTAATAACCGGCCCAACGGCAGCGGGTAAAACCGCCCTGGCTCTTGAACTGGCTGAACACCGGGATATAGAGATAATTTCAGCCGATTCACGTCAGGTGTACCGGCATATGGATATAGGCACAGCCAAGGCAAATGCACAAGAGCGCGCCCTGGTTGCCCATCACTGTATCGATGTTGTGGAGGTGGATGAACCCTTCAGTGTCTCTGCTTTCAGTGAAATGGCGCACAGTGCCATTGAGGATATCCACCGGCGCGGTCGCCTGCCTGTGGTCGTGGGAGGGACCGGTCTGTATATCCGCGCACTGACCCGGGGGCTTGCCCCCCTGCCCGGGGCCGATGAAACGCTGCGGCGCAAGTGGCATGCGCTGGAAAAAGAGGAGAAAGGGCGCGTGCACACCCTCCTGAGCCTGATCGATCCTGAGATGGCAAAGGGGTTGCATATAAATGATGTTACGCGTATTATCCGTGCTCTTGAAGTGCATGCCCTGACGGGTAGAACTATGTCGAGCTGGCAGAAGGAACACCGTTTTGCCGAGCGCCCCTACTGTGCGCTTAAGGTAGCAGTAACCTGCGAACGTACCCATTTGTACCGGCGTATAGAAGAACGGGTTGAGTTGATGTTTGCCCAAGGACTCATGGACGAAGTGCGGATGCTGTTGCAGCGCGGCTACAGCCCTGAGCTTCAAGCGATGCGCACCATCGGCTATCAGCAGAGTGTCGCCTGTTTGCGCGGCGAGCTCAGTTTTACTCAGGCTACTGCACAGATAAAGCGCGATACCAGAAGATATGCAAAGCGCCAGTTGACCTGGCTGCGCCATGATAACGAAATAAATTGGCTTGAATGCCCTTTGGACTCTGGTAGTATCGTCAAATGGGCAGACAAACTTTTATGTAGATGTAGTATGTAGATGAAATGAAGGAG
This sequence comes from uncultured Desulfuromonas sp., assembly GCA_964444945.1. Classification (GTDB taxonomy): domain Bacteria; phylum Desulfobacterota; class Desulfuromonadia; order Desulfuromonadales; family Desulfuromonadaceae; genus JAIVHC01. The sequence goes on along the minus strand of CAYUJC010000017.1, from coordinate 33,070 downwards.
AAAAAGCATGGCAAAAACCCCTTTTAACATTCAGGATCAGTATCTGAACCAGGCACGTAAGGAGCGGGTAAGACTGAATATAGTCATGATGTCTGGAGAGCAACTGCAGGGCTATATTAAATCGTTTGATAACTTTTGTGTCCTGGTGGAGAGTGACGGTGATTATCTCCTGTATAAACACGCCGTTTCTTCCATCACCTCCACGGATGGTTTATTTAAACTCCATGGAAGTCGTGACTAAGAAACAATGCGCGGAATTTTTCAAGCTACAGGCCCCCTGCTGTTACGGTAGGGGGCCTGTAGCGTTTTTGTCGCCACGAGGGCGGAGGGGACAGCTCTGGAGAAGGTCAAAGCTGTGTCAGGGCTCATCTCAAAACTTATTCCTTGACCTATTTGAGTGCCTATGTTGCGGATAGATTCCATATGTTCAGGCAGTATTGCCGCAGAGCTGGGAGTTGCCGGCGGCGATTATCTAGTAAAAATTAATGGCGAAGAGATAAATGATGTAGTTGACTATCAGCGTCTGACGGCTGGCGGGCACCAACTGCTGGTTGAGGTTCAGACGGCTGATTCGCAGTGGTGGGAACTTGACATAGAGTACGAAGCTGACCAGATCCTTGGCTTTGAGTTTTGTCACCCATCCCCGCGTGCATGCTCTAACAATTGCCAATTCTGTTTTGTGCGCCAACTCCCCTCCGGGATGCGCGCCACCCTGCAGGTGCGGGATGACGACTACCGTTTTTCTTACCTCTATGGTGCCTATATCAGCCTTACCAACCTGCAGCGCCACGACGTTGAGCGGATCAAAACCCAGAAGTTGTCTCCGCTGTATGTTTCGATTCACAGTACTGATGCCAAAGTGCGTGCACAGCTTCTGGGACGCCATAGCCCTGCCGGTGCCGCAGTTATGCCCCTGATGCAAGAGTTGGCTCAAGCGGGGATAGTGATGCACACCCAGGTGGTTTTGTGCCCGGGGATAAATGATGGTCGAGTACTGGAACAGACCATTGCCGAGCTGTTTGACCTCCATCCGGCGGTACAGAGTCTGGCCATTGTGCCGGTGGGGTTGACCCGCTATCGTGAGGGGTTGCCTGAACTGCACATGGTCACCCAAGCGCAGGCCAATGAACTACTCGAACAGGTGGAACGCTGGCAGCAGTATTGTCTTGAGCGCGCAGGTACACGTTTTGTGTTCGCGGCAGATGAACTCTACCTGGGAGCACAGCGTCCAGTTCCCCCCTATGCCGCCTATGAAGATTTTTGTCAGCTTGAAAACGGGATCGGCCTGATTGCAGCGTTTGAAAAACAAAGTGCCGAGGTGCTGGCAGAAGTGGAGGCCGAATTCTGTGCCGGGGTAACGGCTACCCTGGTATGTGGGTGTTCTGCACGCCATACCCTTGAAACATTTGTACGCAAATTTAATCATAAAGCACAAACTCAGCTGCAGGTCCACGCAGTGAGCAACCAGTTCTGGGGGGAGCGTGTCACGGTGAGTGGCCTGCTGACTGGCAGTGACATTGTCGCCTCTATTAACCATGCGCGCGCATGTGGTTTTGAGCCCGGACAGGCTATCTTCCTGCCGGAAGTGATGTTCAAAGAGAATACCGATATTCTGCTGGATGACATGGATCTGCAGACCCTGGAGCAGAGTCTTGGAATTGAGGTAATTAAAATTGCACCAGATCCGTGGGTAGTCCTGGATGCGGTAGAAGAGCTGTGTGCGCGTTGATGCCAGCGCAGGTTTCGCTTATCGTTGTTGATATACGCCACCCGTTTACCTGTTAACCCAAAAAGAGAGATACACCTATGACGCTCGAAGAGATTACCACTTTTGCTCTGGATTATATGGAGCAGGGCGATTACGTTGAGGCGGTTAAATTGCTGGAACAGGGGTGCAGACAATTTCCTGAAGATGATGACCTGTTGGTGCTTTATGCCGAAGCTTTGGGGGTCAGTGGTGCAGAGGATCAGGCCATAACCTTGTTGGAGCAATGCCTTGAGAAAAACGGCTTTTCCACGGAAATCCTTTTTGCCCTGGGGGATGAATATTTTGCCAAACAGATGTATGCGCAGGCAGTTGAATGTTACAGGCAGATGCTTTCTGAAACGGATGCTGCCGCAGAGGCAAATGTGCGCATCGGGCTGGTGCAGATCGCAGAGCAGGGGTGTGAAAAGGCGGAGGAGTATTTCCATAAAGCGCTGCAAATAGATGAAAACTGTCTGGCGGCGGCCAATTCCCTCGGCGATTTATTTTTTGAAAGCGGGCACCTGCAACAGGCGAAAAACTGGTATCAGCGCGCGATAGAGATCGATCCACAAGATGCCGAGGCCTACGCCAACATGGCCGATGTGTTGTACGAGCAGCAGGAGCGAGACAGCGCCGAGCAACATGCACGCCAGGCGCTTGATCTGGATGAACGCTGTGCTCCTGCCTGGCTCACCCTTGGATATCTGCATATGGATGCAGACGAAATTGAGCAGGCGTGTGTTTGCTTCGAACATTTTCTTGCGCTTGAAACCAGCCCGATTGCGGCGGATCTAATCGTGGAAGTGGGTGCTGTTCTCAAAGGACTTAAGGGCGACTGAAGTGCTGGATACAGAGTGGGAGGCGGTATGCAGACGCTGCGGGCGCTGTTGTTATCATAAGATTCTCTATCATAACATTGTGTATTCTACCGATATCCCGTGTACATATCTTAACCTCGACACCATGGAGTGCAGCATTTACCCCAGCCGTGATGTGGTGAATCCCCAGTGCGCGATCCTCACCCCTGCTCTGGTACGTTCTGGGGTTCTGCCGCCCGGATGTGCATATTTGCAGGCGCTTGAATGTGATGCCTGCGCCAGTCATCACATCACCGAGCTGTCTGCGCGGCTGCAGCGCCGTTTATTACGCCATCTGCAATAAATACGCGCATGTTGCCCGGCCGGACAATATATCGATTAGGTCCGCACAGAGTTATCTGCTAATATAAAACGCCGTTGATGACGAGAAGAGAGACAGCCTGATCAAGAAGATCGTCCAGGATAGGGAACATTTGTATGCAGAGAGTGACATTGAGACATGCGCGTATAGTTCGTCTGGTCGCGATCATAGTTCTTGGTGTTATCTTCACCGGAGCGGGTGCTGTCATAGCTCTTTATTTTCTGGCGACGCCGGACAAGATCCGCGCTGCGCTGATACCGGTAATAGAAGAGCAGCTCAACTGTGAGGTGGAATTTGCCCACCTGGAGGTTAATTTGTTCTCCGGGGTGAAGCTCACCCACCTCTCTCTTGCGGCCGCAGGGGAAACCGACCCTTGGTTTCAGGTAGATAAAGCCACTCTGCGCTACCGTATTTTGCCATTGTTGCGCGGGCGTATCGTTATAGACGAAGTGCGCCTGGATACACCCCGGATTGTGGTGTTACGCAACGCCGACGGCAGTATCTCTGCGGGTAATATCCTGGACCAGAGCAAGCCGCCCCGCAGTATATCTACTGGCGCCAAAGAAGATGAGCGCCAGATCGATTTTCATATATCCACAATATCCATTGCCAATGCCGAAGTGCTGATACGTGACTTTGCTTTTGGCGCCATCCCCCGCCTTACCCGGCTCCAGGAGGTGGGGCTGCAACTCAAGGATTTTGCCTCAGACTCCGTGTGGCGCTTTGTCCTGTGGGGGAAACTGAACGGAACCCCGGTGGATATAGAAGGTTCTGTGGATCCGCGCACCGCCAGCGGTTCATGCCGGCTTGTACTCAATGAGCTGAACTTGGTCGCTTTTCAACCATATTATCGTGATTTCTTCCCTTTTTCGATAAACCGTATGGGAATATCCACGGACTGTCAGGTTGATTTTAACCCCACCGGTTTACATGTAAGCGGCAACGTTCGCGTCATGCGCCCCGATATTTCCCCAACGACCCATAATTCTACCACTGTGCCCGCGCCGAACGGCGCAGGTTTTTCTGCCTCCGAACTTACAGCCAGTGTTGAACTGGGGTGGGAATACAAGTATCGCCACCTGAATATTCTCCGTATGGATGGCGCTCTGGACGGACTTGGCTTCGGGGTGAAGGGGATAGCGGATTTTAACGCAGAAAATCCGGTTTACGCTCTCGACGTTACCCTGCAGAAGTGGCCGGTGCGCACCGCAGCTGCATATTCCTCGGCACCTCTGCTGGAGACGTTTGAGCAGTATGCACCAGCGGGGACGTGTACGGTGGAACTCTCCTGGCGCAGAGAGGCCAAAAACAACCATGGCTCAATTCATTCCGCCAGAATAGGTCTTACCGATGCCGGATTGAATCTGGGGCGTCTGCGCCTTGGGCTCAGTGGCGTGATTGAGCTGCAGGGCAGTAAACTCAGTGCGCCAGATCTGAGTGGCAAGGTTACAGGGCAGAACGTCCGCCTTGCACTGCATAGTGAAAACTGGCGTGCACCGCGTCCCCACTTCGAGTTGAAAGTGCAGGGGACGGTACTGAATTGTGCCGATCTTTGTGTGGCCGACATCCCCAGCAGAGATATGCGCCAACCCAGCACCGCCACTGCCGCTGCAGGTACGTTGGAGCCCGGTCCTTACAGCTTTCCCTTTGACCTTAGCGGCACATTCGGGTTTAAAACCCTCAAGTTTCGGGCGGTGGCGTTGCAGGAGGTTTCGGGCTCAATAGCCCTTAATGACAATGTCCTGAAGCTTGAGCAGATCCAGGGAGGTTTTGCCTCCGGTACTCTGAGAGGAACCGCCAGCCTGGATATGCGCCGCCAGGGGTTCAGCTACAGCGGAAAATTCGAAGGGATCCAGCTTAGCACTCAACAGCTGCTGACCGCGCTTCGGCCGGGCTTTGGCGGGACAATCAAAGGGGTGGCGCACCTGACCGCAAGCTTCTCCGGGGCCGGAACCCAGCCCCTGCGCGCCCGGCAGAATCTGTCCGCTGATATTGGATTGTCAATTGAGAATGGGTTTCTGAAGGATATAAATACCCTTAACAGCGTGGCACAGCAGCTCAATATTCCCTCTCTGACGACGCTGAATCTTGTTGCCGCCAGCGCCGCCATTGAGATTAAAACTGTAGATCGCCTGAAGTTCACTCTGCTGGGGAGAAACGAGAACTTAAGGGTCGATATCAGGGGTGACTCCAACCGGCAGGGGCAGACACAGGGGCGGCTGAAGTTGCATCTGATCCCGGAGCTGGCCCGAGAACTGCGTCCTGAGTATGCGCCCAATATTATGCTTGATGAAAACGGCATGACCCTGCTGGACTGTGTGTTTCGGGGTACCGTGCAAAATCCTGAAATTGTTTCCGGGTTTGATTTGCCATAGCTGCTGGTTACATAGGCAGCCGTCCGGGTGCATATCTACTGGGTGCATATCTGATATCCTGACAGCTCTTTTGTGGTAGTTTGTTTAAACTCCGAAGAGGGGAAATGATCGAGAAACGGAGAAAATCACGGAAACGCGAACGCATGCGGGTCTGCTACGGGCCACAAACACCCTCCAAGGTGGGTTTTACCGCAGATATCTCCGAGTCCGGTTTATGTGTGAAGACCCTGGCTGTATATAACCCCGGTTCATATCTGCTGCTGGAGGTACAGCTTCCCTGTGGATTTGTGGCTAAAATCGAAGGGCGAGTGCATTGGGCGCGCAAGGTACCGCCGAACTTGCTGTATAAGGTCAAGTATGCAGGGATGGGGATTAAAATCATAAACTTTATCGGTGATGCTGAGCCCTATTTGCAGTTGTGTCAGGTGTACAGCAAGGAGCGTTAGGTTGGCAGCATTTTATTGGTATTGCACCCGGGGTTAGTTGCGTGGCTAAAGATCGTCTGGACAAAATTCTGGTAGAACGAGGGTTCTGCTCTTCACGTACCAGGGCACAGGCCCTTATCATGAGTGGAAATGTTCTGGTTGCAGATCTGGTCTGCGACAAAGGGGGGACCCGGGTTGCAATAGACGCAAATATCCGGATCCGGGGGCAGGAGCTGGCGTATGTCTCGCGCGGGGGGCTGAAGCTTGAACATGCACTGAACGAGTTCAAACTGCAGGTGAAAGGGCGGGTTGCGGTAGATGTTGGTGCCTCAACCGGAGGCTTTACCGACTGCCTGTTGCAGCGGGGAACCAGCAAAGTGTTTGCGGTTGACGTCGGCTATGGCCAACTGGCCTGGAAGCTGCGCGAGGATGCGCGCGTGATCAATATGGAACGGACAAACATCCGCAACTTATCTCCCGATTTGCTGCAGCCCCGGCCAGATCTGGCAGTAATAGATGCCTCGTTTATTTCGCTGGATAAAGTTCTCCCCCCCACGTTGAACCTATTGGCACCGTGCGCAGACCTGGTTATCCTGGTTAAGCCGCAGTTTGAAGTGGGCAAGGGGAAGGTGGGGAAAGGGGGGATAGTGCGTGATCCTGCTCTGCACCAGGAGGTCATGCGCCGAATTGAGCACACTGCTGCAGAGTTGGGTTTGCAGGTGCGGGCGAGTTGTCAAAGCCCTATTGTTGGAGCAAAGGGGAATATAGAGTTTCTCATGCATTTAATGCGTTCGGAATAATTTTTGCTTTTGCCGCACCGGGCTTGATATTTTATTGTGATTGTTGCCGGAACTGTTGGTTTGATTATGGTGGCAACTGTTGGATTGTGGAGGCTATGGTCAGCCAAAGGAGGTTTTATGCAAGATTGTCTGTTTTGCAAGATTGCCCAAGGTGAAATACCCGCCGACAAGGTGTATGAAGATGAGCAGGTGGTAGCGTTTCTGGATATTAATCCACAGGCGCCGGTCCACCTGCTGGTAATCCCGCGGCGCCATATAGGCTGCCTTGCAGATGCCGCGGCCCAGGATATTGCGCTGTTGGGACATATTCAGTGGGTTATCGCCGAGCTGGCCCATGCCCACGGGTTTGCCACTGCCGGATTCAGGGTAGTTAATAATTGCAACGAGGATGGTGGCCAGGAGGTAGGGCATCTTCACTACCATGTCCTTGCCGGGCGCAGGTTGCAGTGGCCTCCGGGGTAGATAAAACCTGCAGAACGATGCATGGAGTTTGGGTTATAGTTAATGGAGTTGATCCAGAAGAGTCTGCCAGTTTGAAGCTGCAGGCGGCGGCTGAACAGCGCGCGCACAGTGAATAGAAGTGTGGAGCACAGATGAGCAGGAAAGCAGATGACGCACAAATACAGCGCCTGGTGAATGAGATTGCCGAACTTTTAGTCACTCACCACGGTGGCAGCCTCTCGGAAGAGGAGCTTGACCGTGGCATCGAACACTTGCGTCTGGCTGTTCAGTTGGCCCAGGATTCACATGCCCTGCAGGTGAGAAAATCGGGTGAAATGTATTTTTTCCATCCACTGCGGGTAGCACATCTAGCCGCACGCAACTGGATGGGGTTCCCTTCCATTATCGCTGCGCTGCTGCACGATGTGGTGGAGGACACTCCGGTTACCCTGGCGCAGGTGAGTGAGACCTTTGGTTCTGAAGTTGCTCTTTTGGTAAACGGATTGACCAAGGTCGATGATGATAATTTGAGCCGCTCAGCCATGAAGGAGGAGACCTATCGCAAGCAGACCTTGCTTGCCATTGAAGATATTCGGGTGCTGTGTCTGAAGATGTGGGATCGGCTCGATAATCTGCGCACCATCTCCGCCCTTAAGCCTGAAAAACAGGCGTTGATCGCAGAAGAGACCCGCGCTGTCTACGTTCCGCTGGCCAGGCACCTTGGTATGGGGAAGGTGGCAGAAGAACTTGAAGCCCTGGCACTCAAGGTGTTGTATCCACGCCGCGCCGCGCGCTACCAGGCCGTCCTCGATGAGGTCAGGCGCCAGTCGGAGAGCCGTATTAAGGGTATCCGCACAGATATTATGGCAGAATTCAGCCGGAAACATCTAAGTGTCACGCTGCATGACAATTGGCGCTCCTTCTCGCTCGCTGGGGCCACGAAGATGACCCGCGGCGTTGCATCCCTGTACAGTCTGGATGTGTTGGTCGATTCAACCATGGATGCATATGTTGCGCTGGGATTGTTGCATCGGCTGTATCAGCCCATAACCGGCAAACTTCGTGATCACCTCAGCACTCCGTCAAAGCATGGCTACCAGGCGATTAAAACCACGGTTCAGTGTGGAGAATATCGACTGCGGATCCAGATAACTACCCATAAGCTCGGACGTTTTAATCAATCCGGCGTACTGGCTCCGGGTTTTGAATTCAGTAAGGAAAACTTTGCTGATCTCATGCGCAGCTTGCAGGAAGGGGAGGCCGTTTTTGATACCGAGCGCTTGCGGTTGGCCTCAGCATCCATCCGGGTATACACCCCACTGGGAGAGGCCTGGGTGTTGCCGGAGGGGAGCAGCGTGCTCGATTTTGCATTTTCCATCCACGAAGATCTGGGGTTGCATGCATTCCGTGCGCGGGTTAACGGACAGACCCGTCTGCTCAAACAGCGGCTCATGGACGGAGATCAGGTGAAGATTGAAGCGGCGGAAGAGCCCATGGTGTTACCACGCTGGCTGGACTGGGCCGTTACGCCACGCGCCCGAAACAGTATAAGGCGCTATCTGCGCAACGAAGTTAAGGGTAACAGGAAAAACCTAAAAGAGAAAAAGGAGTAATTCTTGCTGGATAATCGTATGCATAGGGTCGAGTCTTCATGCGCGCACCGCTGCGGGAGCGCCAAAAAGATAAAACAGTACGCTCGCACGCCTGGTGGGAATATTTTTGCCCTGATAATGACAGCGGTGCTGATTTTTATTGGGGCAGGCATGGGTACCGCGCAGGGACAGACACAAGGGCAAAACAGGGAACAGGGAGAGCAGCAGGGGAAAGAAGATACACAAAACTATGCCACCATATTTGTGTATCACCGCTTTGGGGATGAGCGCTATCCTTCAACCAATATCAGCGTAGAACTGTTTGAACAGCATCTGCGCTATCTGCGCGATAACGCTTATACGGTCCTGCCTGTCAGTGAAATTGTTGCGCGTCTGCGCCGCGGCGAAGCTCTGCCGCCGCGCTGCGTGGGGTTGAGTGCCGATGATGCCTATGCCAGTGTTTTAAGCGGCGCTGTTCCCTTGCTCGACGCATACAAGATGCCCATGACTCTGTTTGTGAACCCGGGTTCTATCGGTGGTGACAGTTATCTGACCTGGGAACAACTGCGCCAGCTTGACGCAAAAGACAACATTGAAATCGGCAACCATTCAGACCGGCATCCCTACTTTGTCAGCATGGCACAGCATGGAAGTGCCGCGTGGCGCAAGCAGGCGCACGCGGATATCGCCAACGCGCAGCAGGCTTTTGTCAAACACCTTGGCTATAGTCCGCAGTTATTTGCCTACCCCTACGGGGAGTTTTCTCCCGAACTCATGGAGTTGGTCAAGGAGATGGGCTTCATCGGAGCGCTGGGGCAACAATCGGGCCCCGCAGGAAGTACCTCGCCATTGTTTGCGTTGCCGCGTTTTCCCATGGGGGGTATCTACGTGGGTATGGAACGCTTGCGCAGTAACTTGAGTATGGCGGCGCTGGATATAGATATCCTGCGGCCGGAAACCGGGCTGCTGGCATCTGCCGATCCCGCCCCGGAGTTGGTATTCAAGATCAACAATCCACACCTGCAGATCTCAACCATGAAGTGTTATATCCAGGGGCAGGAGCCGGTTAGGCCTCAGGTTGTGGATGCGCAGGAGCGTATTTACAAGGTTCAGGCCACAGCCCCTCTGCAAGGGCGGCGTAATAAATACACCCTTACCGCCCAGGACACAGACAACCGCTGGTACTGGTTCAGTCAGCCCTGGGTTCAGCCTGAAATTGAGGAAACCTATCAGGAGTAGTCTTGGTAGCGGAGTGTTTTTTAGTTTCTCCATAGCGTTTATGGCCTGGAATGATGGTCTTTTTTTTTGTGTCAGCAGAGGTTGGGTATTGAAATCGTATCGTAAAGAGTTGTGGTTTGAGCTGCCGGAACGCACCGGTTTTGTAAACATAACCCGCGAGGTAAGCACCTGCCTGCAGGAAAGTGGTATCAGCGAGGGCTTGTGTCTGGTCAATGCTATGCATATTACCGCTTCAGTATTTATCAATGATAATGAAGCAGGCTTGCAGCAGGATTTTTCCACCTGGCTGGAGAAACTTGCGCCCTACGATCTGCGTGGGTATGCACACCACCGCACTGGTGAGGATAACGGCGACGCCCACCTGAAACGCACAATCATGGGGCGTGAAGTGGTGGTGGCAGTTACAGATGGCAGCCTTGACTTCGGTCCCTGGGAGCAGATTTTTTACGGGGAGTTTGATGGTAAACGCCGCAAGCGGGTGCTGGTAAAGATCATCGGATATTAAGTTGCTGCCGCCGCCGGGTTCCTTGTGTTTGCGGCTGAAGCAGGGTATGTTCCCCCCCCTTAAGGCACCCTGGTGCCCGCCCGCTTGTTGCGGTTCAATGGCTGCCGATGTTTTAACCAGGGTCTATTTGAAAAGTAGTGCATGTTTTATCAATTGCAGGTGTCGGCCTTTCCGTGCCTTTACCACGCGGGGAAACCGCGCATGCGTGCCTGTCAAGCAAGAGAGACTTGTGTAAATGAGTGACGACCTTAAACCATTGCGTGAATCCATCGACGCTATAGATGATAAAATCCTTGCCCTGTTGAACGACCGCGCCAAGGTGGTTATGGCGGTAGCGCAGACCAAAAAAGACAGCTCCGCGCCATTCTATGTGCCCAGCAGGGAGAACGCCATTTATGCGCGTCTGTGTGCTAAGAGCAGCGGCCCTTTCCCCGAAGAAGGTATTCGGCGCGTATTTCGTGAAATCATCTCAGCCTCTCTTGCACTTGAAGAACCTATGAAGGTTGCCTTTCTTGGCCCGGTTGCGACCTTTACCCATGTGGCAGCCATGCAGCAGTTCGGCCTGTCTGCTACTCTGGTGGCGCAAAAAAGCATCTCTGCGGTGTTCGATGAAGTGGAGCGTGGCCGCGCAGATTACGGCGTAGTCCCGGTAGAGAATTCCAATGAAGGCGTGGTTACCCATACGCTGGATATGTTCATGGAGACCGGACTGAAGATTTACGCCGAAATTTTATTGGAGATATCCCACGACCTGCTCTCGCTGTCTGGCAATCTGGAAGAGATTCAGCGCATCTATTCCCATCCACAGGCTCTGGCCCAATGTCGCAAGTGGCTGGAGGAAAATCTGCCGGACATCCCCCTTATCGATGTGGCCAGCACTGCGGCAGCAGCACAGCTCGCCGCCGCAGATGGTAGTGCGGCAGCCATTGCCAGTGCGATGGCTGGCAGCCGTTATGATCTGCGGCCGATAAAAGTCAGTATTGCTGATAATCCCAACAATTTCACCCGCTTTCTTATTGTGAGTGATCAATTCCCCGCTCCATCGGGACAGGATAAAACCAGTATTATGTTCTGCATTAACGATGAACCAGGCATCCTGTGGCGCATGCTGGAACCTTTCAGCAAGCATGGAGTGAACCTGACGAAGATTGAAAGCCGCCCCCTTAAAAAAAAGGCATGGGAGTATATTTTCTTCCTCGATATGGAAGGGCACATCGAGAATAACCCGGTGCGCGCCGCGATCGCAGAACTTGAACCCCAGTGCAAGTTTCTCAAAGTGCTTGGCTCCTATCCGCGGGCGCGGGGCTAGGTCGGCATGCATCCAGTGACCAGCATGAAAGCCAGCATGAAAGAAGTGATTGTCGAGCGGATTGCCATTATTGGGGCAGGACTTATCGGAGGGTCACTGGCACTTGCCTTAAAGCAGGCCGGGAGTGTGGGTGAAGTAGTTGTGTGGGACCAGAATCCCGAGCATATGACCACGGCTGTAGCCCTTGGCATCGCGGATAGAACGACCCTGGAGTTGGCTGACGCTGTAGCTGGTGCAGATGTGGTGGTGCTGGCACTGCCCGTGCGCTGCCTGCCTGACGTTGCCCGCCGGGTGATCCCCTGTATGCGCCTGGATGCAATTCTCACCGACACCGGCAGCGTCAAGGGGACAGTTGTTGCAGGAATTGAGCCGGTCGCCCGTGCCGCCGGGATCGCATATGTCCCCGGTCATCCCATCTCTGGGACCGAGAAAAGCGGGCCCCAGGCAGCGTTTGCCGAATTGTACCGTGCCAAACGCTGTATCCTTACCCCCGTAGATTCGACTCCGGCGCAGGCAGTAGCGGTGATAAGCCAGCTCTGGCGCAGCGCAGGCAGTGAAGTGGTGCTTATGGATGTCCTCAAGCATGACCGCATTCTGGCTGCTATCAGCCATCTGCCCCATATGATTGCATATGCGCTGGTAAATTCCGTGAGCAACTATGATCAGTATGCCGAAAATGTGCTTGAGTATTCAGCTGGTGGCTTTCTTGACTTTACCCGCATCGCCTCTTCTGACCCGGTGATGTGGCGCGACATTGCGCTGGAGAATCGCGCTGCGATTCTGGAAATGCTTGAGCAGTTCGAGACCTTTCTGGCGGAGTTAAAGGGGGATATCGCTGCCTTGGATGCAGAGCGACTGGAAAAATTTTTTCGCCAGTCCAAATTAAGTCGGGATGCAATTGCCTCCTCCCGCAGCGGTGCAGCAAAAGGAGAATGAATGTGGAAAGTCAGCAGGTAAATCTCAGCGCAGGGCTTCGAGGGGAGATTACGGTTCCAGGAGATAAGTCGATATCCCATCGCAGCGTCATGTTTGCGTCTCTGGCCCAGGGCAGTTCCTGTATTCGTGGATTTCTTCACGGCGAAGACAATCTTGCGACGCTCAATGCGTTCAGAGCCATGGGGGTGGATATCGATGCGAGCTCTGATGCGCACATAAAGATTACTGGAAAAGGGTTTTTTGGTCTGAGTGAACCTGCCGAGATCCTCGACTGCGGCAACTCCGGGACCACCATGCGTCTGTTGAGTGGGGTGTTGGCGGGGCAAAAGTTTTTTTCGGTGCTCAGTGGCGACCGCTATCTGCGCCGCCGCCCGATGGGGCGTGTCATTCAGCCCCTGACCCAGATGGGCGCACAGATATGGGGAAGAGAGCAGAATCGCTGTGCCCCCTTTGCGCTGCAGGGCTCCCCCCTTCGCGGCATAACGTACCATTCTCCGGTGGCAAGTGCGCAGGTCAAATCCGCGCTGCTGTTGGCTGGGATTGGAGCCAGCGGCACTACGACGGTGTATGAGCCTCATGTATCACGCGATCACACGGAGCGCATGCTCCGTTATATGGGGGCGGATGTACAGGTATTTCCCGGCGGTGTCAGGATTGAGGGCGGTCAGCAGTTGCGGGGGCGCGAACTTGAAATCCCCGGAGATATCTCCTCCGCGGCGTTTTTTATGGTTGCGGCTCTGATCGTTCCAGATTCAGAATTGTTGATAAAAAACGTCGGCATGAACCCCACCCGCAGCGGTGTCGTCGATATCCTGCGCTCCATGGGGGGGAATATCCATCTTCTGAATGCGCGCCATGCCGGAGAAGAACCTGTCGCGGACTTGCTGGTGTGTAGCAGTGAGCTGCGCGGGATAGAGATAGGGGGCGATATGATACCCCGAGCTATCGATGAACTGCCAGTGGTCAGTATCGCCGCCGCTTGTGCCCAAGGGGCGACCACCATTAAAGATGCCGCCGAGCTGCGGGTTAAGGAAACTGACCGGATTGCGGCTATGGAGGCGGTGCTGCAAACCTTGGGAGTACAGGTTGAGACGCACGCAGATGGGATGACCATCCACGGCTGTGAGCATTTTCGCGGAGGCAAGGTCCAATCGTGTGGAGACCATCGCATCGCAATGAGCGCTGCCGTAGCGGGATTACGCACTACGACAGCGCTTAAGATCGAGGACACCGGATGCACGGCTATTTCATTCCCCGCATTCTGGGAGTTACTGCAGCAGGTAGCCACCCCGACGGGTAAGAGATAAAAAACAGGTATTCTGCTTAAGTCTAATAAAAACCGCTATTGATGGGATAGGCACCTGAGCTATGTCAGATAAAATAATTGTCGCGATAGATGGGCCGTCGGGCTCTGGTAAGAGCACCTTGAGTAAAATGCTGGCCCAGCGGCTGGATTTTGTCAACATCGATACCGGAGCCATGTATCGAACGGTAGCCCTGGCCGCGGCCCGGGCCGGAATCGATCCGGAAGATCACGCTGCGCTCGAACAGCTGTGTGTTGATCTGCCGATTCACTTCAAACGGGTTGGGGTAAAAGAACAGGTCTGGCTTGGAGATGAAGATGTCTCTGACGCCATCCGCACCCCGGAAATGAGCCTGCTCTCCTCGGCGGTGTCTGCATCCCCTGCGGTGCGCAGATCGATGCTGGCCCTGCAGCGGCGCATGGGGGGGAATGGGTGCGGTGCCGGGGTCGTGCTTGAAGGGCGCGACATAGGTACCGAAGTGTTTCCCAATGCACAGGTGAAGTTTTATCTGTGCGCCAGCGACGCAGAACGGGGACACAGACGTTACACCCAGCTGCGCCAGGACGGACAGGGGGTCTCCCTGGAGCAGACCGTTGCGGATATGATAGAGCGCGATCATGCAGACAAAAACCGCGAACACGCCCCCTTGAGACAGGCGCAGGATGCCATTGTCATAGACACCACCGCGTTGGACATAGAAGAGGTTCTGGAGCAGATGCTGCACTATGTTCACCTGGCACAGAGAAAAAAGGGTTAGCTATGGAGATAGTTTTAGCCAAAAGCGCTGGTTTTTGTTTCGGAGTTAAGCGTGCCGTCAATATGGCGTTTAAAGCTGCCGAAGAGGATCAGAACATCTGCTCGTTGGGGCCGCTGATCCACTCGCCGCAATTGGTAGAACGCCTTGAAGCGGAAGGGATTTCGGTAGTCAACGATATCCACGCGCTGCAGGGTCAAAGCGTCATTGTGCGCTCCCATGGTATTACGCGCCAGGAAGAGGAACATCTGTATGCTAACAGGCTTAAAGTGGTGGATGCGACCTGCCCGTTTGTAAAAAAAGCGCAGAAGTATGCCGAGCTTTTAGGCTCTGCAGGATACTGCGTTGTCATTGTGGGGGAAAAAGAGCACCCCGAAGTACAGGGAATCTTATCCTACGTGCAAAATGCCGAGGTATTTGTGGCGGCAGACGTGGAGGCCGCGGCACAACTCCCGCTGGGGAAGCGGGTCGGCCTGGTGGCACAGACAACCCAGGCGTATGAAAACTTCAGCGCCATAGCACTTAAGTTGCTCGAACGCAGCAAGGAGCTGCGGATTTTCAACACCATCTGTGACGCCACGTCGGTGAGGCAGCATGAGGCGCGCACTTTGGCCGAAGCTGTAGATGTGATGCTGGTTATCGGAGGGTACAACAGCGCCAACACCAACCGCCTGGCACGGATATGCAGTGAAATCCAACCTCTGACCTATCACCTTGAAACAGCGGACGAAATTTTGCCCGAATGGTTTGATGGAGTCGCGCGGGTAGGGATTACTGCCGGAGCGTCAACGCCGGAGTGGATAATCCGTGAAGTGCTGTTACGGCTGGAAAAAATAGAAAAATAATTATTTTTTTTTCCTGATTGCTGTGCTATGGTCTCGGCTTCCCACGTACTTACAGGGAGACGCTGTAAAAAGCGTGAATTCAATAGGGGGTAAGTTAGTTAAATGACAGAAATTACACAAGCAATGAACGCAGAAGAGTTCGACATGCTCGACGATGAGATGGATGAAGAGTTCGGAGAAGAAAGTTTTCGGGAGCTGTTCGAGAACAGCCCACAGGGTAACCTCGCGGTTGGCGATGTTGTAGAGGGTACCGTGATTCAGCTGAACCCTGACTCGGTCGTAGTCGATGTCGGCTACAAGTCCGAAGGGGTAATTCCCTTGGCAGAATTTGTGGTAGACGGGAAGCCCGCCCAGCTCGAAGTTGGCGACAAGGTAGACGTCCTGTTTGAACGCGCAGAGAACGAAAGCGGGCTCATCGGGCTCTCTAAAGAGAAGGCCGACCGTCAGAAGGTATGGAATTCTCTGGAAGAAGACGCCGTTGTGGACGGGAAAATCGTCTCGCGTATCAAAGGCGGACTGTCGGTCGATATCGGGGTCAACGCCTTTCTCCCTGGTTCACAGGTGGATCTGCGTCCGGTGCGCAATCTCGACAAGTTGATCGGCGAGACCTTCGAATTCAAGATTATCAAACTCAACAAGCGACGGGGCAATATTGTTCTCTCCCGGCGTGTATTGCTTGAGAATGAGCGTGAAAGCCAGCGTGCAGGTACCCTCAAGACCCTCGAAGAGGGACAGGTTATTGAAGGAGTGGTCAAAAACCTTACTGACTACGGTGCCTTTATCGACCTTGGCGGCATCGATGGTCTGCTCCATATTACCGATATGTCGTGGGGCCGGGTAACCCACCCTTCCGATATTCTCGCCGTTGGTGATACTATCAACGTCAAGGTGCTCAAGTTTGACCGCGAAAAAGAGCGTGTTTCTCTGGGGCTCAAACAGACGGCACCCGATCCATGGCTCAGTGTGGCCGAGAAATACCCTGTCAAAGACAAGGTGTCCGGTAAGGTTGTCAGCTTGACTGATTATGGTGCGTTTGTAGAGCTTGAAGAAGGTGTCGAGGGACTTATCCACGTATCTGAAATGAGCTGGACCAAGCGGATTAAGCATCCCAACAAGATTCTGTCTATCGGGGATGAAGTGGAAATTGTGGTTCTGGCCATGGACACAGAAAACCGGCGCATATCCCTCGGCCTCAAGCAAGTTGAGCCGAATCCGTGGGATGCGATTGGCGAGAAAATCCCTGTTGGCACCGTTATTGAGGGTCAAGTCAAGAACATAACTGACTTTGGCATATTCGTGGGTGTTGATGAGGGGATAGACGGGCTGGTCCACATTTCAGACCTGTCCTGGACCAAGCGGATCAAGCATCCATCCGAACTGTACAAAAAAGGTGACCTGGTAAAAGCGGTTGTCTTGAATATTGATACAGAAAATGAGCGCTTTTCTCTTGGCGTCAAGCAGTTGACCCAGGATCCGTGGCAGATTATTCCGGAGCAGTATGCCCCGGGTACCATCATCCGCGGGAAAGTTACCTCGGTAACTGAATTCGGCATCTTCCTCGAAGTGGAAGAGGGTGTTGAAGGGCTGATTCACGTATCTGAAATCAGCAAGGAAAAGGTTGAGTCACCCAAAGACTTTGCCAGCGTCGGTGATGAGCTCGAGGCCGTAGTTCTGCATGTAGATACTCAGGAGCACAAGATTGCCCTGTCTATCAAACACATGTCAGAGCGTAAAGAAAAGGCTGAAGTAGAAGAGTACATGGGCGCACAGAAAAAAGCGACATCCAGCCTTGGTGATCTACTCAAAGGTGCCTTTGACACCTCCACTAAAGACTGATTAACTGCAGCAACAACCTCTGCCCCTACTGTTATTGATGCAGTAGGGGCTTTTTTTTCGGAAAACTCATGAAAATTAAGCCTGTAGTAATAGTTCCGCTCGTATTCATTCTCTTGTTTGCCCTGTTTGCGGGGCTCCTTCTTTTTGTTGGCTCCAGATCTGGTGGCAGCAAAAGCTTTACCCGCACGGATAAGATCGGAGTTATAGAAGTTATCGGTCCGATCACTCAATCTAAACAAATTGTGAATGATCTTAAGAGTTTTGAGCGCAACACCAAAGTGAAGGCGGTGGTGCTGCGGATTGATTCTCCCGGTGGCGGGGTGGGTCCATCGCAGGAAATATATGCTGCGGTAAAGGCGTTGAAAAATAAGCCTGTTATTGTCTCCATGGGCTCTGTAGCGGCTTCCGGTGGCTACTATATTGCAGCACCCGCTGCACACATATTTGCCAATCCGGGCACTATCACCGGCAGTATCGGAGTTATCATGGAATTTCCCGATATTGCCGCATTGCTGGAAAAAATCGGCGTGCACCGCCGTGTAATCAAAAGTGGCACCTTCAAGGATATCGGCTCTCCAGTGCGGGAGATAACCGCTGCAGAGCAGGTGTTGCTGCAGGATCTTATCGATGACGTGTATTCGCAGTTTGTCACTGCGGTTGCCACCGGGCGTGATCTCGACCCCGCCATAGTGGAAAAACTTGCCGACGGGCGAATTTTCAGCGGTAGTCAGGCCAAAACAGCGGGGCTGGTTGACGAACTTGGGGGGCTCCAGGCAGCTATTGAATATGCAGCACGCCGCGTCGGAATTGAGGGTGATCCCGAGGTGATCTACCCTGAACGGGAGCGGGGGAGCCTGTTGGATCTTTTTTTGCAGCGGACCACCTCCTCCTTACAACAATATCTGCATCAAGCCGAGAGTGCACAGTTGCAGATGCTATGGAATGTTAACAATTAAAGGTTGGGCAAACATGACCAAGAGTGAATTGATAGAGCAGCTGCTTGAAACCAATGTGTGTTCGAATAAAAAAGAGTCAGAGCTGGTGGTTAACACAATTTTCGATTCCATTACCACTGCACTGACTGTAGGTGATCGGGTTGAAATCCGTGGATTCGGGTCGTTTTCAGTGCGTGAGCGAGATACCCGGCAGGCGCGCAATCCTAAAAGTGGGGAAGTGATCCAGATCCCTGCCAAAAAAGCTCCTTTTTTTAAAACGGGCAAAGAGCTCAGACAGCGCGTTGACATCAGCTAGAATTGAAACAGCTATGTTCAGCGTATCCAGCGCTTGAGGACTTATGTTCGCACCTGCCCATTTTCATTTTTGTGTGCCACCAGAATATGGCGGGCACCGTCTTGACCAGGTTATCCCTGCCTGTTGCGAGGAGCTGTCGCGCTCATATGCGCGGAAGCTGATAGATATAGGTGGTGTTCATGTTCAGCGGCGCCGCGCGCGCAAGTGTGCGCTTGAAGTGGCAGCAGGGGTTGAAATTGAGATTTTTATCGATGGCAGAAGCCTCAATCCGTATCGAGTCGACCCTGCAGAAATCATCTACCAGGATAAGTATATTCTGGCTTTGAACAAACCGTCCGGGACGGTCATGCAACCAACCCCGGCGCGCTATAAAGGCAGTGTGTATGAGGCGCTGCTGTGCCATCTCCACAACCCCTTTCAACGCCATACCAAACCTGAACTCGGCATGGTGCAGCGCCTCGATTGCGGTACTTCCGGGGTGGTGGTTTTTTCAATCCATAAGAGCAGCCATAAAGCGCTGACAGCATGCTTTGCGCAGCGCAACGCCCGCAAGGTTTACCTGGCTCTGGTAGTGGGTGCGCCGGACCAGGCAGAGGGGAGCATCCACTCGCTCCTCGCGCGTAATCGTGCGAGCAATAAAATGAAGTCGGTCGCCAAAGGGGGAAAAGAGGCGATAACCCACTACAGGGTGTTGGAGCAGGTGTCAGGCTACACGTTGGTGGAAGTTGAAATTCTCACCGGCAGGACCCATCAGATTCGGGTCCATTTAAGTGAAGCTGGATGGCCTATCGTCGGTGATACCCTTTATGCCGGTTCTGTTCAGGTCAACGATATGGCTGTTGGGCGCGCCATGCTTCATGCCCACAGTCTTGAAATTCCCCATCCATCCACACCTGGAAGACAGCTCCAGCTCGCGGCACCCCTTCCGCCAGATTTCATTGCCACTCTTAGCTATGCAGGTTTTTCTGATGCTTCAATTTCCCGCTATAGATCCAATCGCATTTAAACTTGGCCCCCTTGCGGTGCGCTGGTATGGCTTGATGTATTTGGCCGGTTTTATGTGCGTGTACCTCTATTTATGCCATGCTTCAAAACAAAAACGTCTCAATATTACGTGTGAAGCTGCCGGAGACCTCCTCTTTGCCGGAGTATTCGGGGTTGTCCTTGGGGGCCGCCTTGGCTATGCGCTCTTCTACAATTTCAGCTACTATGCCCACCACCCTTTGGAGGTACTGTATGTATGGGAAGGTGGGATGAGTTTCCACGGCGGGCTTCTTGGGGTGGTTGTGGCGGTGGTTTTGTTTTGCCGTAAACGTGGGTACGCCATTGGCCCCATTGCCGATGCATTGGTGACCGCAGCATGTTTTGGGTTGTTCTTCGGGCGTATCGGAAATTTTATCAATGCGGAGCTGTGGGGCAGGGTAACCGATCTCCCTTGGGGCATGGTATTCCCCGGCGCAGGGTCACTGCCGCGCCATCCGAGCCAGTTATATCAGGCTATCTGTGAAGGGCCAGTGCTGTTTACGGTTCTCACCCTGGCGCGGCGTTATACCCGCGCTCCCTGGAGTGTGTTCTACACTTTTATTGCCGCCTATGCGCTGATTCGGTTCGTGCTTGAGTTTTATCGCCAGCCTGATTCCCATCTGGGCTTTGTTGCTGCCGGTC
The DNA here is from genome assembly GCA_964444945.1 of uncultured Desulfuromonas sp. Lineage (GTDB taxonomy): Bacteria > Desulfobacterota > Desulfuromonadia > Desulfuromonadales > Desulfuromonadaceae > JAIVHC01. The sequence goes on along the minus strand of CAYUJC010000017.1, from coordinate 12,867 downwards.
TCAGCATGGGTCAGCTTCTGTCCATTCCGATGTTCGGTATCGGTTGTGCCGGCGTATGGGTGCTGAATCGGAAAACACCCAAAAAACGTCAGGCAGCCAGAGAGGCAGGCAAAGAGGGATGATGGCACAAATGAAAATTCTGGTGTTTGACTGCGACGGCGTGCTGTTCAACAGCATGCAGGCCAACATTGCCTACTACAGCGCTATTCTGCAGAGGTTTAAACAACCTCCAATTGAATCAGCTGCAGATGCTCGGGCCGGGATCTGCCATATTGGGTCGAGCCCGCAGGTATTCGCCGCCCTCCTCGGTGAGGATCAGGTTGAGGCTGCTATGGAGGTGGCGCAGCAAATTGACTATGCAGATTTTTTCCCCGAACTTATCCCGGAACCGTACCTGTATGAATGTTTGGAAGAGTTGGCTGCGCGCTTGCCGCTGGCAGTTGCCACAAATCGACGCGGCAGCCTGCACGACATTGTCGCCCACTTTAATCTGGGCGGGTATTTTTCCCATCTGGTGACCAGTTGCGATGTGCCGCGCCCAAAGCCGTATCCTGATATGTTGCACCAGGTTGCGCTTCTGGGCGGATGTGAGGCCGACGAGTTGGTTTATGTTGGTGATTCGGAATACGATAGAATGGCTGCGCATCAGGCTGGCGCAGAGTTTATTGCCTACAAGTGGGAAGGGGGGCAGAAAGTCGGAAGCCATCGAGAGCTGGCTCAGTTGGTTAGAACACACTTTCTGGCCGAAGAAAACTAGTGGGGTTTCTCAACGCTTTTTTCCGCATTGCAGCCACAACCGGATTTTCCCCCGCGTTGCAGCAGAGATTTACGCATTTCCAGCACGTTGCCAGCCTCGCAACGACTGTATGTAACGCTGTCCATCAGACTTCTGATCAGGAATACCCCCCGCCCATGATCCAACGCCGGATCTGGAGTCTGCAGATCCGCTGTACTGATGTCGAACCCCTGCCCTTGATCATAAACCTTGATTAAAAGTTGATCGCCGCTCAGGTTGATAGAGATGTGTACATCCTTGGTTGGATCATTTTTGTTGGCGTGTTTTATAGCGTTGGCCATCGCCTCGGTCAGGACCAGGTTGATGTGGTACGCCAGCTCCTCCGGGTCAGAGTCGTTGAATTTCTCCAGTGCTCCGGCCACATCTTCGCCAATTTGGCCGATAAGGCGCAGGTACTTGGTTTGATTTGGGACCTTAATGTCAACTTCCAACAGGTTCTTCATAGTAGTCATCCCACCACATCGGGTTGTCAGGCCGGGCAGGCTTGCTAATCTGCCCGGCCTGCTGGGTTAACCTTAGCACAAATCAGAAGCTTGCCAAGGCCTCTTCTTCACCGGGGAAAATTTCGAAAACGCGGTGCAGGCGTGTAAGTTCAAACATCGACTGTACCTGTTTCTGCAGTCCGCATAATTTCAGGCTCCCGCTGCGGGAACCGGCATTCTTGAATCCTGAAACCAGAGCTCCCAGGCCGGAAGAATCGATAAAGCGCACATGCTGCAGATCGATAATGATGTTGGATTTGCCCTCTTCAAATTGGTTCATGAGTTGACTTTTCAGCTCATTGCTGTTGTGGGCATCCAGCCGCTCTTCCTCAATACTCATAACAAGAGCTTTGTCGAAATCTTTTGAAGTTATAATCATGTTTCTGTTTTCCTCCAGTGGGTTTCGGGGTTAAAGTGTTTTTATCACAACCATGGTTACGTCATCGTTAAAATGGCGGCGTCCCTGGAATATGCGGATTTCGTCCAAGGTGACATCTATAATTTCATTACTGCTTTTCTTATGATGGTCGCGAACCAGATCCTGAAAGCGCTGCATACCAAAGAGCTCTTCGTATTGGTTTTGTGCCTCCACGATACCGTCTGTATACATTACTAGAATATCGCCAGAGTCTACAGCTATTTCTTTTTGTTCAAAGTCGACTTCGGGAAGAATTCCCAGAATCAGCCCTTCTGCATCCAGCAGCTCAAAGCTATCGGTAGAAGGTCGGTACACCAGCGGTTTGTTGTGCCCGGCACTGGCATAAATCAGATTGTTTTTCTGTAGTTCATAGCGCAGATAAAACATGGTAATAAACAACTCAGAGCTGCTCAAATCCTGGTACAGAAAGCTGTTTAAAGTGCCAAGGGTGGTTTGGGGCGGAAACATCTGCTCGCTATGCGCTCGAATAAAGGTACGCGTTGAAGCCATAAGGAGTGCTGCGCCGATGTTGTGTCCCGATACATCGGCTATCACTATATCAAGTTCATGCGGGGAGGTTATGAAGTCATAGTAATCCCCCCCCACCTGTTTTGCGGGCACACATATCCCTGCGATGTCCAGACCATCCACCTCTGGCATCTTTTTCGGTAGCAGATCGAGCTGAATGTCTTCGGCAATCTTCAACTGCTTCTGCTGCTCACTGGCTTCAATGAGCTGCACAGTCTGGATGGAGTTGCGATAGGCTATGCCAATCTGAGCCGCGATATTTTTATACAGTTCGATGAACTCTTCCGTATATATCCCTTTTGCAAAGCGCGAATATGACGACAGCACCCCAATGGGCTGCCCTTCCACTGTTATGGGTGCATGCGCGAAAGATTTAATTTTCAGTTCACGCACTATAGCAATAGAAGAGGGCATATTTGCACAGTCAGAATCATTGGCCAGCACCACCTTGTTGTTGATAAAGGTGTGGCCGATACAGGTCTCCAGGTTTATCTCGCGATCTGCATGGGAGAGGAAATCTGAATCTAACCCTTTATAGCTGCGCACGCGCAGCAGGTTGGCTTCTTCATCTACAATTCTGATGGCGCACAGATCAAAGCGAAACTGACGATAGAGCAGGTCAAGAACGCTGTCGAGAATCGAATCAAGAGTTTTGCCGCTGTTTATCAGGTTGGCCACATCATACAGCACACTGAGCTGTTCGCGACTTGCAGCACGGCTCAGACTTACGGTGCCAAAGATGTTAAACACATCTTCCATCTTACTGCCGCGCGCGGCAAGATAGTTTTCGATGATGATGCGAGCGGCCGGGGCGCCGACCGAGGCGGCCATGGTTTTTTCGGTAAAACGCTTCAGGTTCGGGATCTCATATTCGGACAGACTCCCCTTTTCGTCAATTTCCCGGTCCCCAAGATATTCGGAAATAGCTCTGTTGGCTGCTTTATCTCCAATGAATTTGGCCATCAAATCGACAAACTCAATGACCGTGGGGGCCTTGCTGATCCTCTTGCCCTCTTTGTCCTCTGATCTCCAGGTGGCGGCACGGACAAAACGCATCGCCTGGGTAACTTCAGCGGAAGAGGGGGAGCTGAGGATGGAAATGGTGACGTAGCTCCCCGCGTTGAAAAAAATGGACCAGAATAGGGCATGCGACCACATGTCGAGGTTGTTGAGATAAAAAAGCGCAGTCGGTCGCAAGGCCTCAATGCCAAAAGGGCCGTTTTGCAGCAAAGCCTGTGTCAGCCAGCCGGCATCGACAAGAACAGGGACAATTACGGTATACAGCCAGATGGCAAAGCCGAATATGAGCCCGGTTGCGGCGCCGCGTCCATTGGCGCGCTCCCAGTACAATGCGCCAAGAAAGGCCGGGGCAAACTGGGCTGCCGCCATAAAAGAGACCAGGCCAATATCGACCAGGGCCTCTGTTTCGCCGAAAATATGAAAGTAAAAATATCCAAAGAAAATAACTGAAACAATCGCGAAACGTTTGATATTGAGCAAGGTGCCGGAAATATCCGGGCGGCGCAGATTGAAGCGCAGAATAAGGGGCATTACCAGATTGTTCAGAATCATGGTGGCGGAGGCAACAGCTTCGAGCATCACCATCCCCGCAGAAGCGGACAAGCCACCTATAAATACCAGCGCCGCCAGCGCCGATTCGTTGTTATGCAGGGGCAGGCTCAAGACAAAATAATCGGCCAGGGCGATGTTGCCGTCGTAGTGAAGTAGACCACCCAGGGCAATGGGCAGTACAAACAGGTTAAGAAGAAACATATATGCCGGGAAGCTCCACATGGCGGTGCGAATATGGGAAATATCCGAATTTTCAATGACCATGATGTGAAATTGGCGTGGCAGCAACATGATGGCGAACATGGAGAGGGTGGTCATGGTGAACCACTTGGTTGCCGGGGTGGTACTGTCTCCTATAAGGAGGAGATGGCTTTTGTCCGGGAATCTCTGCATAAATTGGGTGAAGATGTCCGAGAATCCATCGAACAGTACGTAGCAAACAAACAGGCCCACCCCCATAAACGCCACCAGTTTGATCAGAGATTCAAACGCAACCGCCGCTACCAGACCCTCATGCCGCTCGGTGCTGTCCAGCCGCATAGCGCCAAACAACATACAAAACGCCGCCAGCAGGATGGCGACGATAAAGGCAGTGTCTATAAATTCCGGGATAGCCGGGTAGGCGTGTTGCAGCGCCATGGAGGTCAGCTCGCCGTTACTCGATATCAGGTTGAAACTGTAGGTAATGGCTTTTAATTGCAGCGCAATGTAGGGCACCATGCCGAATACCGCAAAGATGGTAACCAGCGCCCCTAACGCGGTTGATTTACCATAACGGCTGGCGATAAAGTCGGCAATGCTGACGATGTTGTGCTCTTTGCTGATGCGGATAATTTTGCGCAGCAGAAACCACCAGGTAAAACATACCAGGGTGGGGCCGGTATAGATGGTGAGAAACTCAAGCCCCGTGGTTGCCGCGCGCCCCACACTGCCATAATAGGTCCAGGAGGTGCAGTAGACCGCCAGCGACAGTGAATAGACATGGGGATTGGCTATGAGGCTGCGCCCTTGTTTCCGCCGTTTGACAGCGTATCCCGCTATGGAGAACAGCAACAGGAAATAAAGGAAAAACACTGCGCTGGCAACTTGCACACTCATACAGAACCCCTTGCAGATGCGTTAGCCTTCAGGATGGTGGTCATTATGCTCCAGGGTTCGACTGAAAAGATAGACAACCCCTATGGAAGCAGGCCACCCGAGCAGAAAATACAGAACCAGCAGGGGAATGCCCAAAACGGTCTCCAGGCGGTTGAAAATCTGCAGAAACGGAAAATTCAGCATAACCATGCCCAAAAAAAAGAATATAAGCCAAACCTGACGTTGGTGCGGAGTGGATTCCAGCATAGATATCTTCTTTCTGCCGCTGTGGATGGTTGATAACGGGCTGTAAGATAAAAAACCACGTTTGTCCAGTATAAAGGAAGCAGCTCTGTGTGTCGAGGTGCGCTTTGATATCCTCGGAGGGCCATGTGGGCCAGGGGAAAGATACGTTTAACCTTTAATTTTATCCAGACGACAGGTAAAATATATACCCGCAAAATACGCAGTTTTGCGGGTATCCTGATACCGCCATGCTGCATGCTTGGCAAAAGCTTGGGGTTCATGGTTTCAAGTGATTTTTTCTTAGGGAGAAAAGTTTTAATGGCTGATGTAACCCACCTGATTACGGGGTTTGCCGATTTTCAGAAGCAATATTTTGGGGCCAGCTCCGATCTGGCAGAACAGTTGTGCAAAGGCCAGAACCCGCAGGCGTTACTTATCGGCTGTTGTGATTCCAGGGTGGATCCGGCGCTGCTGACAACGTGTAATCCAGGGGATCTGTTTGTCTTGCGCAATATAGCCAACCTGGTACCTCCGTATGTAAAAAACGATGACTATCACGGGGTAAGTTCCACCATCGAATATGCCGTATGTCATCTTGGAGTGACAGATATAATAGTTATGGGGCATTCCAATTGCGGGGGGATCGGAGCCCTGCTTGAATCGGCTCAAGGGGAACCGGTGGGGGAATTTATCGGAACTTGGGTGAATATCGCGGCATCCGCGCGCGACAAAGTGCTGCGGGAGATGCCGAACGCAACGCGGGAACAACAGGCACGTGCGTGTGAAAAGGAGGCTATCCTGGTGTCCTTGCGTAATTTGCTCACCTTTCCGTGGGTCAAAGATCGCGTTGCCAGCGGCAGGCTCAGCTTGCATGGCTGGTATTACAACATCTCCACCGGGCAGTTGAAGTACTATGATCCAATCCTGGCTGAATATGTTGTTCTGGTGGGTAAATATTCGCAACATTGCGGCAACGAAACCTGTAAGCGATAGGAGCCTGGCGGATATCTAGTTTGCCGTGGCAGCTATCTTGCTGCATCCGGGTCCGGATATCTGGCTTCTTCCTCCAGTCTGGGGCGTAACTTGAATCTGGGCGCTGATCCGTTCCTTCAAGGCAGAGACATGGGAGATTACGCCGATCAGCTTCCCGTCCTGCTGCAACCCCGCAAGGGTTTCCAGCGCAGTGTCGAGGGACTCCTCATCCAGGGTGCCGAAGCCTTCATCTAAAAACAGTGAATCCACCCGCACCTTGCGACTGGCCATTTTAGAGAGTCCCAGCGCCAGGGTAAGGCTGACTGTAAAGCTCTCACCGCCAGATAGATTCCTGGTTGATCTGATTTCACCCGCCTGATAATTGTCAATGACATTCAACTCCAGCGGCTGCTGTTCATCCCGAATCAGCAGGTACCGGTCGGTCATCTTTTCGAGCTGGCGGTTGGCATGGGAAACCATCAACTCAAAGGTCAGCCCCTGGGCAAAGTTGCGGTATTTTTTACCGTCAGCAGAACCGATGAGACCATGCAATTTTTCCCAGCGCTGACATTCTTTCCTCTGCGCCTCGATGGCGCTTTGCTTTTCCCTTATCCGCTCTTTGGCGGCGCTATTCTCACTCAACCGGTGTTTGAGGGCGGCAATGTTCTCGCGCAGCTGTTTCAGGGCTTCTTCATCCCCCTTGAATTGCACCTCCAGTTCATCGAGAGCCTTATCGGTAATTTTCTTAGCTGTTTCGGTGGCAAGGCGGGTTTCCCGATCTATTTGCCTGGCCTTGAGCTCCGTATGTGCGTCATCCAGTTCCTTAGCCTTTGCCGCCAGTGCATCCCTTTGCCACGGGTTCAATCTGGCTTCAAGAAACTGCTCTTCATCTGCAAAGCCCGCAGATTCGAGCGCGGTCGAAAATTCGCTTTCCAGCCTTCTCAGCTCCGGTTCGCGCTGGTTGATGCGCCTATGCAACACTGCAACCTGGTCCCTGGCGCTGTTCCATGTTTGCTGCAGCGCACTGTGCAGGTCTCTGGCGCGTTTTTCTGTGTTTTCTGTAGCAGTAACAGCCTTGCTCAATCGGGATTCTTCCGCGTCGGGCTGTTTGTCTCCATACAGTCTTTTGCGCTCAGCCCACGTAGCGCTGTGTTCCATTTTCTGAGTCTTAAGGTGGTGCTGTTTCTGCGCCAGCGCACTGCTTTGGGTTTCAATAATCGCATCCAGGCGTTGCATTTCGCCATCGAAGGCAATAATCAGCTTCTCTACTTCAGTTTTTTTATCCACCTGCACCTGCCATGCGCGCAACCGGGTTTTGAGGGATGTCAGCAGGGTTGAAATTTGCGCCGTAGAAATTTCTGCAATACCAAGCGGCTGAAGTTTGCCGATTACCGCCTGTTGCAGTTCAGTAAATCCAGCCCGCAGTTTCTCCAAGCTGTCCTTCAGGTCCGCGAGAGTTTTTGCGGCGACCTTTTTAGCGTTGGCCGCAGCTGCTTCCAGCTTTTCACTCTCCACCAGGTTCTGGCGCGCCGTGGCGTGTGCTTCCTCAAGTTTTCTGATAGCGGCTTCCTGTTCCTCAGCTTTGTTAATCAACGTGGTCAGCGCGGCGATCTTCTGTTCGATGGCGTCCGGGGCGGGAATGTTGCCTGCCGCGAAGGGATGTTCAGGTGCACCACAGAGAGGGCAGGGCTTGCCATCCTCCAGTTTGGCGCGGTGCTCTTCGAGCTCCGCTATTTTCGTCAGGAAAGCCATTTCACGCAGCAAAGAGTCCTTCTCGGCGCGATATTCGCGCAGCAGGCGCTCTCCCAGCAGCTGATTTAACCCATCTCTGCCGTGCTGAATCCTCCTGGCGCTCGCCTCCACCTCCTGTGTGCAGATGGCGCCGTGTTCGGTGCAACGCCTGAGCCTGTTTGTCGCGTGCGTCAGCGCTGACTCAGCCTGCGTGGATGCGCCCTTTTGCTGCGCGATCTCCTGTTGTCTGCAGAGGAGGCTGCCCAGTTGCTCCTCTATACCGGCAAGGCCGCTGATCAGCCATTCATCCTGGGCATGTTCCTTGAGATAGCCATCAACCTGGTGCAGCATTTTACGCGCCGCGGCATGTTTTTCCTGCACTTTGAGGCGGGTCTGTTTGTCCGCACCAATCTTTGCTGCTTCCTTTCGGCAGCTCTCTTCCCCTTCCGAGATGTTTTTTTCCTGTTCGGTAAGTTTCTGATCGATGGAGCGAACCTGCTGCATGATGGGCGCTGCGGTTTTCAGCTCCTCTTTAGCTCTGGCGGTTTGCCGTTCTGCCGCTTCCAGTGCTTCGGCCTGATTCCTGGCAGCGAATTCCAGCCCAGGAAGAGCTTCTTCCTGGGTTTTCAAAGCAGTTCTGTCGTCTGTGTGCTGCGTGCGGATGGCTGTGAGTGTTGCGTATGTTCCGTCCAGTGCAGCGGCCTTCATGCCCCACTCAAGCTTGGTGCGTTCTGGCTTGAACGCCTCAATATCGCTCTGCAGTGTGCGCGCCGCCGCGGCAAGGTTGGCAATTTCATTATTGAGGCCATCTATAGTGGTCAGCCAGGCAATGGCCTTCCCGGTGGCGGCTGCTTTGGTGCTGAGCGCCTCCTCCTCTTTATATTGTTCTCCGAGGTTCAGTTGAATCTCAATTTCCCGTTCCGGCTCCAGGATTGCAATGCCGGAGGTTTCGGCCTGCAGCAGGTTCAACTGTTCCCGCTCTTCGCGTTGGCGTTCATGGACCCGGATGGATATCTCGCTGTAGATTTCGGTGCCGGTGATCTGCTCCAGGATCTTTGACTTCTGTTCAACATTTGCTTTCAAAAAGGTATCAAAGCCACCCTGAGCCAACAGAATGGAGCGGGTGAAGCGGTCGAAGTCCATTCCGGTTTTTTCTTCAATGACCTTGGCCACCAGACTTTTTTTGGTTTCTATGGGTTTGCCGGTGCTGGCGTTGACAATCTGATGTTCTTGGTCCTGCAGATTGCCGTCAGCCTTCTTGCGCGCCCGGCGCTGTTCCCAGTGGCACCGAAAGCGCCCCGCCTGGGATTCAAACAACACCTCGGCATAACACTCACCGCACTGGCGCGACATGATTTCGTTCCCGCTCTTGGTGATTTTACCCAGGCGGGGGGTTGCGCCATACAGGGCAAGGCAGATGGCATCGAGAATGGTCGATTTGCCCGCACCCGTCGGACCAGTCAGAGCAAAGATGCCATTGGATACATACTCCGCAGCGGTGAAATCAATGCGCCATTCACCGTAGAGGGAGTTGAGGTTTTTAAAGCGGAGTTCAAGTATTTTCATAGTACCTGAACCACTAATGGACACGAATAGACGCGAATGTTCTTCATAGTATAACTCGCTCCCATTCGAGTTTAGCATGCTTAAAGTTAAGAATAACTCCGACACGAAGGCCCGTGATTTTCAGATAATTGATCACTTGGCCGCGTTCTATATTGGTAATTTTTTCTATGGTCTTGGTTTCAACAATTAACTGATCAAAAACAATAAGATCGGGGATGTAGTCTCCTACCTTCACCATTTTATAGGTGACATCGTAACGGGACTGTTGGCGAACGGGTATGTTTCGTAGGCCAAATTCAACCACCAGCGCATTTTCATACGGCTTTTCAAGTAGCCCATGCCCAAGCGTATTGAGGACTTCCATGGCACACCCAACAACTTGATAGACTTCTTGTTTTAAGATGAGTTCGTGTGCATTGGTGTCCATTCGTGGTTCCGGCTGCAGATTATTCAACATTTACGTCATCTTCCGCTAAATCTTTGCATACTTCCGCGTAAGAGACCATCAACTCCTCCCGGTCTTCTGCGGGCACCGCAAAAGCATCCAGACAGCGGATAAAAACATCCATGGCATCCAGGTCGTCAAGGGTTTCATCTTCCGCAACCGCACTGATCAGCTGATCTGTGATGCGCCTGTTTCTAATCCGGCGAATTTCCATGGCCGAATCCGCCAGTGCTTCATCGAGGATATCCCGCAGGTTGCCGATGATGTCGTTGCCGGTATATTCAATCTCAAGCCAGGCAGTGTTTTTCTTCTTCTTCAGCTCTTCAAGTTTTGCATGAATATCATCCAGAGAACCCTCGATGCGCACCAATTGCTGGAAACAGGGCACCTTTTTAAGGGTGATTTTTGCAGGCAGAGGGTTGGGCTTGTTAACCACGAATGAACACGGATTCTCACTGATCCTATTTACTTCGTGCTTATTAGAGTTAAGGTGTGGTTCGTAAGCAGCGTTGAAACCGCTCACTTCATGTAGACTGGGGTCCGTTTGTGGTTCGTTGTCAAATTCGAATTCTACCAGCACCACAGATTTTTCCTGCAGCGCTTCTCCATAGCCCATCGGTAGCGGAGAACCGCTGTAGCGCATATGTTCTGCGCCGCCGACGGCTTGCGGCACGTGCAGATGCCCAAGGGCAAGATAATCAATGGATGTGGGGAATACATCACAGCCGACATGGGCCAACGAGCCTACATAAAGCTCCCGGACGCCATCTCCATCAACGGTCTTGCCGTTAGTGGTAAAAAGGTGCCCCATGGCAAGAAGCGGAATTTTTTTATCGGCCGATTGAGCCGCTTTTAGCAGATTGCTTCTCATCTTCTCCGCCAAAGAGACCACATCTTCATAGTGTTTTTGTAAACCTTCCACCAGTTTTCTGTTCTTAGCGTCGATGGTTTCACCCGGCTCCACCGTCCGAATGTCTTTATCCCGCAAATAAGGAACAGCACAAACAATCGCTTCCACATTGTCTGCGTCTATCTGCGTAACCAGCGGATCTTTCCGGAGAACAATCACTTCATCTTCCAACGCGTCAGTCATGGCGCCGATTACATGCACATTCAGCGCGCGCAGCAGTTCTTTGGGGGCATTGAGGAAGGAAGGGGAATCGTGATTTCCGCCAATGATCACTACATGACGACAGCAGGAGGCGGAAATTTGCCACAGGAAGCGGTAATAAAGCTCCTGTGCCCGATTGCTGGGTGTGCTGGTGTCAAACACATCGCCAGCCACCAGCAGCACGTCGATTTTTTCCGCTTCAATGGTTTGCGCCAGCCAGTGCAGAAACTCCTCGAACTCTGCATAACGATTTCTGCCATAAAGGGAGCGGCCCAAGTGCCAGTCAGAGGTGTGGAGAAATTTCATGGAGCCTCGCATTGAATCAGTTTCAGGATATAAAGCGCTCATCAGCAATCATCTCTGGCAGATGCTGTCGTTCCCGTTCCAGCACTTCGCATAAATTCCCCCCGGTTGTTCCCGGTGGTATATTTCACGCCTTGACAGAGTTGCCACCCCGCATAGAGTTGTATAGCAAAAGAGGTAGGAAAAGGCCAAAGCTAACACGAGAATCGATCGGAATGAAAGAGGCTGTTGGCGCGCAGCTGAGTCAATCCGAAAAAACGTATGAGTGAAGGGTTTGCCATGAAAAACTTTATTCTTTATCCCCGCCCCCCTTATCGCCTGGATCTGACCGTTTGGGTTCTGCGGCGCTTGCCTGTCAACGCCATGGACCGCTGGGATGGAGAGGCATACCGGCGTGTGCTGGTCGTAGATGATCTTCCGGTAGAAGTTACCGTCTGGCAGATTGGAGCGCCAGCAGCACCACAGCTTCGCGTGGAGTTGAGGGGGGCGCATCTGGCACCTTCAATAGAAGAGAGGATAAGGGATCTCCTTACCAAAATGCTGGGACTCGATGTTGACCTGACTCCATTCTATCGCATGGCCCGAGCGGATCCAAAATTGACCGATCTTATCGGGCGCTTCACTGGTTTCAAACCCCCGCGCCTGCCAACCATTTTTGAGGCCATGGTCAATGGGATTGCGTGTCAGCAGCTCTCCCTCTCCGTCGGCCTGCATCTGCTCAACCGGCTGTGTGCCACCTGGGGGGTGGAAAGGGGTGGACAGCATGCTTTCCCTCGGCCGGAAGATTTGAGCTTGACCAGGGTCGAGGAGTTAAGGGCATTGGGGTTCAGTAACCGAAAGTCCCAGTGGATTCTTGATCGAGCCCGCGCGCTGAACGAAAAGTCGTCTGATTTGGAAGAACTGTTCGGCATGGAAGACGCCGAGGCTGCCACGCGCTTGCGCCAACTCCCCGGCTTTGGCCGTTGGACGGCGCAGTATGTGCTGCTTCGCGGCCTGGGTCGGCTTGATGTTTTTCCAGCGGACGATGTCGGCAGTCAAAACAAATTCAAGCGCTGGTTGAGCCTGCAGGAGCGCCCCGATTATGCCGCTATTCATCAGATTATTGCCCATTGGCGTCCGTACCGGGGTTTGATCTATTTTTACCTGCTCCTGGATCAACAGGCTCGGCAAGGATTGCTGGAGGAGGCAGGAGAATAACCCGAGGGGATTATTCATCTATTAGGCGGGCAGCAAGGCAATGGCTCGGAGATCTCGTCAATGGACGGTGCAAAGAGTCCCTTGGAAAAAGTGCCACAAGCCCTTACTGAACAGTTCTGAACTATTTTTGGTGCATGGCTACATCCGCGCTAATAAAGGATGCGCCGGCTTTTATCATTTCTGCTTTAGCCCGGGGGACATCATGTGGGTGCGCATTGATGCCCTGCACTGCATCTTCGATCACAAAGGTTTTAAAGCCCTGCCGCAAAGCTTCCAGCACGGTTTGCTTTACGCAGTATTCGGTTACTAGGCCGGTGACATATATTTCATCGACCTTGTTTTCTCTCAGATGAGCCTCTTGCAAAAGAATATTCAAGAAGCTGCATGCAATAAGCAGAAAAGCCAAAAAAAGTCGAGCTTCAA
>CAYUJC010000016.1:0-38852 GCA_964444945.1 uncultured Desulfuromonas sp. | reverse complement strand
ATCCCCCCTATGAAATAGGGGGGAAGGGAGCGCAGCGGAAAGGGGGGTGGTTTAATTCAAGATTGAGGCACCCTATGGTCACCGAAGACCAACTCGAACAACTCTGCCTCGACTGGTTCCGCGCCTAAGGCTCCACCCGCGCCTTTGCAAGGCGCAAAAAACCTTTCAAAGGCCCAATTTTTATTGTAACGCACCTCTGGCATCTGCATGAAACTAGATGCTGATTTTGTATCGAACCGGGTTGTTCAGCTTCTGAACTGCGCCATCTGCAACTGCTTGTTTCAGCCAGACATTGAGTTGACCTTTGGCAACATCGAGGCGAGATGATAAATCGTCAACGGTGACCGGCTCTTGAAGATGATGAAGGATCACCGGAAGGACGGCCGCATAAATAGATTCTGGGATAACGGGTTCAGGCAACTTTTCGCCAAAAGTCTCTGCCGCGGAACTGGAGACAGTTTCTTTCTTGGCTTCCAGCGGAGACTTATAATCAAAGAGATTGAGTGTTTCAGCTTTAACTGCGGATTCGTGTAGTTCAGGCCGTTTTTTAGCCAGCTCGTCCAGCTGCTGCAAGAGATTTTTCGGTTGCATGGCTGGTGGCCATTCCAGGGCCCCCAGATCAAGAAGTTTGCTATTGCCCGTTGGCACCTGACCATGGGTGCGCACGAAGATCGTAAGCGGCTTGTCCCGTTTCAACTCTTCCTCGGCCCCCGCCCAGGTGCCGCCCTTTTTATATTCAGCACTGACCACCAGACCATAATCCGCCATAGCGTAGATCAGCTTGTTGCGTCCCATCGCCGTGCCAACGGTAAAACGTGCCTGAGGATGATAGGGCGAAATCAGCAGCAGTTGCCCCGCAGAAAGGGCATGGCGGGCATGGCGTTCGATGCTCGCTTTTAAGAGATTTTCAGCCAGGACACCGATCGTTCGGCCATCGGTTTCCAGCGCGGTCCGCATGGAGATTTGATCGACCCCACGGGCACCGCCCGAAACCACCAGCATGCGATTGCGGGCACAGATTTCTGCCACTTTGCGGGTGAAATCCTCACCTTCGCGATCCACATCACGCGAGCCGACAATGGCAAGCCCACCACCTTGCAAGAGGGTTTTGTCGCCAGCGCCGAACAGCAGCGGTGGCGCGCTCTCTTTGAGGTGGTTCTTGTAACGGGCGGGATACTCAGGATCGCTGCGACTGATGACCCACAGGCCATTGCGCTGCCATTCTTCAATCGCAAAACCGAGTTGAACCCCTCTGTCCAGAAGCTTTGTCAACCTATCCTGGGCAATTTTTGTCGCAATTGCTACATCTTCGAGCCTTTTTTTGCCGAGGAGCGCTTCGGGGCGCAGCTTTTCCCGGACCAGCCAGCGGGCCAGGGTGGTATATTCCGCTTGGGTGAGAGGAGCTGCCGCGCGGTCTTTGCCAAGGACGCCACAGAGGAGGATAATCGCTTTCGTGTCATTCGTCAGGAGAGTGTCCATCGTTAGTCCATTCGGGGCGAATTCAGCGCTAAGGCCAGGGGATAAACTGCACGGCAACCAACTTGACGCAATAACGCAGAGGCGACCGTGAAGGTCCACCGGGAGTCAACCATATCATCAACCAGTAAACAGGGGCTGTAAGTCTTCTGCTTAAGGTTGACGTTGAAGACACCATCCAGGTTTTTGGTCTGTTGGAAACTGTTTCCCATGAATTTCTGGTGCTGGTTTTCCCGAACCTTTTCGATGCAGGGGACGAATTTCAAGTTAAGCGCTTCGGCCAAGCGCCGCGCAAAGTCTGGAACCAGGTTCGGGTGATTGTGTGAGGGGATGCAGGTTACCCATTTTGGAGCCGGATCGAGGTTCCATTGCGCCAGCATCTCCACACAGGCTGTGACCAGCTCATCGGCAAAATGATCTGTGGTGTCCTTCCCTGCAGCAACCATCTGGCCCCAGCCGGCATCACGCCAAAGGCTCAAGGCGCGACCTTCTGAGGCCTGCAGTTCCTTAGGGATGTTGCGGCCGTTGAATGTGTAATGATTGAACATCCCTGCTGCGGGCCATTGTTTTCTTGCATTGATAGGGTGGTAACTTCTGCGGAGAAAGAGCGCCGCCCGGTTTGCGAGGTCATGGGTGAATTCTTCCGGCACAAGGTGTGCGGGGTTACAGTTCCTGCATTTGCCACACGCTTGTGGGTTGGGATCGTCGAGCGCCTGGGCCAGAAAAGCCATCAGGCAGCCTTGATGCGCCATGTACTCCTGCATCTGGGCCTGTTCTGTCCGCCGGATCGCGGTGATAGCCTCCACGTAGTCCTGATCAACTCCATATTGTGCAGCTGCAGCAGTCACATGCCATTTTGTCCCCATCTTGGTAACGGGAGAAGGAGATTCGACGGTCAGAAACTTCAGAGTTTTCTCGATCTGTGTTTGGCGCAGGTTCAACACCCCTTGCAGCGCAGGAACGGACAAGCCGGCGTCAGAGTTGTCCAGGGCAGTGAGAATTGCGGCAACATGCTCTTGGGGAGGAAAGGCATTGCGAATGAAGTAATCGGCAATATGGTCATCTTCCTCACCGCAAAGCAATATCCCATAAGCTTCATCCACAGCACGCCCGGCCCGACCAACCTGTTGGTAATAATGGACGACCGAGGCGGGTCTCTGAAAGTGGATGACAAATCCCAGATCGGGCTTGTCGAACCCCATGCCTAAAGCGACGGTTGCGACCAGAACTTTGATCTCGTTGTGAAGAAGTTGTTGCTCCAGGTGCTCTCTTGCGGATGAACCATCCTCATTATCTGGAATTCCGGCGTGGTAGGCTCGCGCTTCGATCGTGTTGCTGCGTAACCACTGCGTCAAGCTTTCGGCGTCTCGTTGGGTCAGGGTATAGACGATCCCGCTCCCCGGCAGGGTTGGAATTGTTTCCGCTAACCAGGCCATCCGGGCCGTCGGACTGGGCATGTTGATGTTTTGCAGCATGAGGCTCTCCCTGATCAGAGGACCCCTGGAGAGGATGATGTCATCTCCCAGCTGGGAAATGACATCACCGACCACACGATCATTGGCGGTTGCCGTGGTTGCCACGACCGGAACATTGGGGGGAAGGGCTTGCAATACCCGCGTAATTCGCCGGTAGTCTGGTCTGAAATCATGCCCCCAATCGGAGATACAATGAGCCTCGTCGACAACGAACAAGCCGACCTTGTTAGCAATGTCAGAGAGCACCTCCTGGCGAAAGGCGGCGTTCGCCAACCGTTCCGGGGAAATCAGCAGAATATCAATATGATCCTGCTTCAGTTCATCCTTGACCCGCTCCCATTCCTCCGTGTTGCTGCTATTTATGCTCCTGGCGGTGATACCGATACGTTGTGCCGCTTCAAGTTGGTTGCGCATCAGGGAGAGTAATGGAGAAATGAGCAGAGTTGGTCCAGCACCCTGGTCGCGCATAAGTTTGGTTGCCAGGAAATAGACGATACTCTTTCCCCAGCCAGTTCTTTGCACAACAAGAATTCTTTTTCGATCCACCAGACCCTGAATACTCTCCCATTGGCCTTTTCTGAAACAGGCGTGTGGGTCGTTTAAGGCTTTTCTCAGCAATTCAACGGCTTTTTTCTCCATATCTACCCCTCTCGATAAACGAATCCTTCCCGGCCCGTCTTTCAGCGCGGCCCGGATGGTCGTCTCCAGTTCAGCTGAATAGCCATTTAACTCTTTCTCGGCACTCAAACTCCGCTTCGGAAGGTCGATAAATTTCAGCATCGGTTCGAGTAACTCAGCAGCTTGTTCCTGTACGGTGGTTAATCAAGGAAAATCCCTTTACCGAAAACTTACCAAATTTCCCCGCGAGGCAGCCACAAAATACCCACAAAACATAAAAAACAGCCAGCCAGTATCCCCCACAACAACAAAAAGGGATTCCAGCAAGTATGCGGAATCCCTTAATTTGTTGTTATGGTACCGAAGGCCGGAATCGAACCGGCACGCCCAGAAGGCATCGGTTTTTGAGACCGACGTGTCTACCAATTCCACCACTTCGGCACGAGCAGGGCAGATTATAGGGATTGAGAGGGTGGTGGTCAAGGATTTATCGTGTTTCTGCGTACATTTGTTACAATAATGGTCGCAGCGCTTTTGTTGCGGGGGTGAGGGATTATATTTGGGTGAAGATTAAATAGATGGGGGTAGAAGCGATGCATGAAGCTATGTACTGGATCCGGCAGGAGGATGGAAATGTCCGCTGTGAGTTGTGTCCGCACCGGTGTAAAATCACGGAGGGAAAACGTGGAATCTGTCAAGTGCGGGAAAACCGTGACGGTACACTGTACAGCCTTAATTATCAGCGTATCATTGCGAGTAATGTCGACCCGATAGAGAAGAAGCCGCTGTTTCATTATCGTCCGGGTAGTAGCAGTTTTTCTGTCGCAGCGGCGGGGTGTAACATGCACTGCGGTCATTGTCAGAACGCTTCAATCTCCCAGGTGAAAGGTTCGGTGCCGGGGGAACATATCACCCCAGCTCAAATCGTCGCCGCAGCGCAGCAAAGTCGGTGCAGTACCATCGCTTACACCTATACCGAACCTACTATTTACTACGAAACCATGCTCGAAACCGCACAGCTGGCGCGTCAGGCCGGGCTTGAAAATATAGTTGTCAGCAATGGTTATATTGAAGAAGCTCCCTTTGCCGAGCTTGCCCCTTTGATTCAGGGGGCTAATATAGATTTAAAGGCGTTCGATGATTCGATTTACCGCCAACTCTGCGGCGCAAGGCTGGCTCCGGTCCTCAGGAGCCTGGAACGTTTTAAGCGCGCGGGTATCTGGTTGGAGGTTACTACCCTGGTGATTCCGGGCTACAATGATGATGACGCGCAGCTTGAAAAAGTTGCCGGCTTTATAGCTTCAGAGCTGGGCCCCGATGTGCCCTGGCATGTGAGCGCATTTTATCCAACCTATCTTCTCAAAGATGTTTCACCGACTCCAGTGGAGTCCATCCGGCGTGCATGCGAAATTGGCACTCAAGTGGGGTTGCACTATGTGTATGCGGGTAATGTGCCCGGCAAGGATGAAAATACGGTGTGTCCCCAATGTAAAGCTGTGGTGGTGCGCCGCCACGCTTACCGGGTTGTTGAGAGCTATATGGATGCAGGCAAGTGTCTGGCCTGTGGGGCACTCATCGCCGGAGCATGGAATGGAAGTGGAGCTTAATTGTTGCGCAGATAAAAAAGGTGGAGGGGGTTATGCCAGATATGTCTGATAGACGCCGCGTAAATGACGGGCGCTATGCCAATAATCGCCGCGGCGATAGGAATCGGCGCCGCGGGCCCGATTTTCTGCGACGTTTGTTGCCGATTTTTGCCGCCATCAGCTGGGCGTGCATGCTCCTGGCGTTTTTTGTGCTGAGTCTGGCCAAGCCCGAAACTCTGACATTTGCCGGAGTTTTTTCCAGGCAGCCGGTATCCTCCAGTTGGGATGTGGGGCTGCTGAATTACGTGTTCTGGCTTTTATTTGGTGCCATCATTGTAGCGGTGAGTGGGTATATGCTCAACCTCATGCGAACCAAACGCAAGGGGGATAATCTGTATATTTCTTTGATCCTGGTCAGTTTATCTGCATCAGCCTTTCTTATTTGGCTCCTCAAGCTCTGATGTGATCCAGTCTATTCAGTGTCGGTTTGCGCAGAGTCACGTTTTGGTGGCTGGCTGGCCTGTGCTTTCAGCTCCTGATAGTAGCGCAAGCGCTCACCAATGTACTTTTCGTAGCCGCGTTCCACCGGGGCGTAGAAGGTGGTGCCGCGCAGGGCCTCGGGCAGATACTCCTGCGCCAGATAGCCGGTGTCACTTGAGTGCGCATATTGATATCCTTGGTGGTAACCCAGCTCCTGCATCAGTTTGGTGGGGGCATTGCGGATGTGCATGGGTACCGGGAGTGAACCGCTTTTGTGCACTTCGGCCAGGGCGGCATCAATACCGGCGTAGGCGGCGTTGCTCTTGGGGGCGCTGGCCAGATAGGTGGTTACCTGTGCCAGCACGATGCGTCCTTCGGGCATGCCGGTGAAGTGTACCGCCTGCTGCGCTGCCACCGCCAGCTGCAAGCCGCGCGGGTCCGCGTTGCCGATATCTTCCGCAGCCAGAATAACCAGCCGTCGCGCGATAAACATGGGGTCTTCACCCGCTTCGATCATGCGCGCGAGCCAGTATAGCGCTGCGCTCGGGTCGCTGCCGCGCACACTTTTGATGAAGGCGGAGATGACGTTGTAATGCTCTTCGCCCCCTTTGTCGTAGCGCAGAGACTGCTGACTCAAGGCTTCGCGCAGAAATTTTACATCTATACGCTGTCCGGCGCCCAGCTGCGCTGCAAGTTCCAGATTGCCCAAAGCGATTCGCGCATCGCCATCGGCGCTGGTGGCCAGATGGGTCACGGCTTCCGGGATTATGTCCACCTTGGAAGAGGCCAGCCCTTCTGGAGCTTTGAGGGCGCGGTGCAGCAGGGTTTCGAGTTCTTCTACGCTCAGAGGCTTGAGGGTGAACACCCGCGCGCGCGAAAGCAGGGCGGAGTTGACCTCGAAGGATGGATTTTCGGTGGTGGCCCCGATGAGCACCACATCGCCGTTTTCCACCGCAGGGAGAAAGGCATCCTGCTGCCCTTTGTTCAGCCGGTGAATCTCATCTACAAACAGCAGGGTGCGGGTACTGTAGTGGGCGCGGTCTGCACGCGCCTGCTGGACAATGGCACGGATCTCTTTTACTCCATGCATCACCGCAGAGAAAAACACAAAATGGCTACGTGAATGCTGCGCGATAACCCGCGCCAGCGTGGTTTTGCCGGTGCCCGGCGGCCCCCAGAAAATTAAAGAGGTGAGCTGATCGTGCTCAATCAGATGGCGCAGCGCCCCCTCGGGGCCGAGCAGATGCACCTGACCGCACACCTCATCCAGGCGGGTGGGGCGCATCCGCTGCGCCAGGGGGGTATGACCATCACTGCTGGTGTCGCTGAAAAGATCCATCACTTAAGTCTTTACATTGTATAAAGTTAGACTGAGCCTGAGGATATCGGGCATAAATATCAAGGATTAAATACACTCGCCGGCGAATGTAACACAAAGCTGTTTTGCACCTCAATGTTTGCGCAGGCAGGGGGGGTATGCTAAATTGCGCTCTCACTGCAAAAAGTCAAATTGCACAGGCCTGTGCACTCATCCAGGGTGAGCCGCGCCGGATATGCCACGGTTATCGCTACCGTGCATGATATGGATTGAAAGGGACTGCAATGAAATGTATCGGGCTGTACGCCAAACGCACCAATCCAGACGCGATAAAGGTTGCCGAAGAGCTGTGTCTGTGGCTGCAGGCACGCCAGGTTGATGTTCTGGTGGAAGAAGAACTCGGCGCCGATATTCGTGCGGTCAACCCGACCCTCACCGTTTCCAGTGCCGCTGCTGACGAGATCCCGGCGCGGGTTGAGTGCATCGTGGTTCTGGGTGGGGACGGGACCCTGATTTCGGTGGCGCGTTCCGTTGGTTCGCGTGCTGTGCCTATCTTGGGGGTGAACCTGGGCAGCCTCGGATTTTTAACCGAGATTACCCTGGAAGAGTTGTACCCGCAGATGGAAATGGTGCTGGAGGGCGATTTTTCGATCTCGGAACGGATCAGGCTCGACTGCCATATCCGGCGCGATGGGGAAGATGTCGCCCACTACCAGGTGCTGAATGATGTGGTTATCAATAAAGGGGCCCTGGCGCGGATTGTAGATATTGAAATCTGGGTGGACAAAGACTATCTGACCACCTTCAAGGCGGACGGCCTCATCATCTCTTCCCCCACAGGCTCTACCGCGTACAACATGGCTGCAGGGGGCTCTATTGTGTATCCGGGGGTAAAATGCCTGATGATAACCCCGATCTGTCCACATATGCTTACCAATCGCCCCATAATTGTGTCGGACAGCTCTGTCATAACGGTAAAGATGCGCTTCGATAATGAACGTGTATTCTGCACCGCTGATGGTCAGGTGGGGATGGCGTTGCAGGGACGCGATGAGCTGGAGATAAAACAGGCTGAAGTGGGGACCCGGCTGATAAAGAGTGCGACCAAAAACTACTTCGAGGTGTTGCGCGCCAAATTGCGCTGGGGGGAACGATAACCCGCATGTTGAACGAGCTGATAATTCATAACCTCGCCGTAATCGAGCGCACCGAGGTGAGTTTTGCTCCTGGCTTCAATGTCCTGACCGGTGAAACCGGGGCGGGCAAATCCATTATTGTCGATGCGCTGGGGTTGCTGCTGGGGCAACGCAGTCGCACCGATCTGATCCGTACCGGGCAGGAAAACGCCGGGGTTGAGGCCGCATTCAACATTCGGACGCAGCCACAGGTACAGAACTGGCTGCAGACCAATGATTTGACGAACCCTGATACGGCACATCTCCTGCTCGTAAAGCGGATTCTGTCGCGCCAGGGGCGTAATAAGGTGTATATCAACGGTTCGATGGCGTCTCTGACCCAGCTGCAGGAATTGATGCAGCCGCTGGTGGCTATCTACGGTCAGCATGAACAACAGCAGCTGCAACGGGTGGAAAACCACCTGCGCCTGTTGGATGCCTTTGGAGGCTGTGGTACCGCCGCCGGAGAGTACCGCACCGCTTTTCGGCATTGGCAGCAGCTCCAACGGACCCTGCAACAGCTGCGGGTCGAAAGTGCAGAGCGTCGCGATCGTATGGATCTGCTGCTGTTTCAGAGTCGCGAACTGCGTGAAGCTGAGATTAAAGCGGGGGAATACGCGGAGCTGGAGCAGGAACACCTGCTTCTGCGCCATGGTGAACGGTTGAGTTCCGTTACACGCACGGGGTATACCCTCCTGTATGCTGCCAATGGGGCGATCTGCGAACAGCTCGGCACCTTGAAGGGTGAACTCGAAGGGATACTCAAAATTGACCCCCGCCTGGAGGCGGCCCTGACCGCGGTCAGCGATGCCATGTATGGTCTGGAAGATGCCGCGCTGCAGCTACGCGATCATGCCGATACGGTGGTGTTTGACCCGCAGCGCCAGCAGGAGGTGGAGCAGCGCCTGGCGATGCTGCAGGGGCTGCGACGCAAATATGCCGCCGATGAAGCCGGTCTGATCCTCAAGCTGGAACAGATGGACGCAGAACGTGAGCGATTGGACAACAGCGCCGCTGAAATTCAGGAGCTGGAGCAGGAACTGGAACAGAGCAGGCAGATCCTGGAAGGTGCTGGCGCCCGGCTGACCGAGGCCAGAATTGCGGCAGCTAAGCAACTGCAGGAAGCCCTGCATCGGGAGCTTGAGGGGCTGGCCATGGCGCGCGCCCGCTTTGAAGTGCGTTTCACCCCCCGCGCGCAACCCGGCGTAGATGGAATGGAAGAGGCAGAATTTTACTTCAGCGCCAACCCCGGCCAGGGGCTTCGTCCGCTGGCGGCGACAGCGTCAGGGGGAGAGCTCTCCCGCGTGATGCTGGCCCTGCGCAAGGCAGCACCCGGTTCCGATACGCTGGGGACGGTGGTTTTTGATGAAGTGGATGCCGGCATCGGAGGAGAGGCGGCCACCGCAGTGGGGCAGCGGTTGCGTGATGTTGCCGCGCGCAGCCAGGTACTCTGTGTCACCCACCTGCCGCAGGTAGCGGCCTTTGCCACGACTCAGTTCCACATTGAAAAAGTGGTTGAAGATGAGCAGACCAGCACCAGGGTGCAGCATCTTGAGGGCGAACAACGGGTCAGTGAACTGGCGCGGATGCTCGGCGGTACCTACAGCGGGCAGCAGAGTATTGAACATGCCCGCGCCTTGTTACAACACAGCGCACAGTACACGGCATCACCGGAGGGATAAATGATTCGTAAAGCGCGTATAGACGATGCCAAAGCCATTCATAAATTGCTGTCTGAGTATGCGACAGCGGGGAAAATGTTGTCGCGTTCCCTTGCGGGTATCTATCAGACCATCCGCTCCTTCTATATCTACGAAGATCAGGGAGAGGTCGCCGGCATTGCGTGCCTGCAGATATGGTGGTCCGATCTGGCAGAGCTGCGTTCCCTGGCGGTTGATGCTGCACATGCAGGCAAAGGGTGCGGGCGCCAGCTGGTGGAGGCATGTCTGCAGGAGGCACAGGAGTTGGGGATTTCGCGCGTATTCGCCCTGACATATCAGCAAGAGTTTTTCTCTCGCCTGGGGTTTGAGGTTATCGAAAAGCGTGAACTCCCGCAGAAGATCTGGGGTGACTGCATGCAGTGCCCTAAATTCCCTGACTGTGATGAAATCGCCATGGCCAAAGATATTCCTCCCCGCGCTCTGTAAGGGTGTGGACCTGCGGGTACGGGTGTGAGGTGCCTGCTTCTGTGCATACCTCTGCCCAAGCCCGTATCCAGGCTCGTACTTTGTCCGGCGTATCCGGTTTTTCCTGAACAACTTTGAGAATTCTGAGAAATATATGTTGCAGTTACAGAAAATAGAACTTACCTACCCCGGACACACCATCTTTTCCGGGGTGAGTTGGCATTTGCGCCCCGGGATGCGGGTTGGCCTGTGTGGTGCAAACGGTGCCGGTAAAACCACTTTGCTGAAACTTCTGTCTGGCCAGATCGAGCCGGACAAGGGTGACATCATGCTGGCCAAAGGCACCACCGTGGGCTACTTGCCGCAGGATGGGCTGTATTACCGTGGACGCAGTTTGTATGCCGAGGTTGAAAGCGCGCGCACCTCCGTGCTCGAGCTTGGACGCGAGATGAGGGCGCTGGAACAGCAGATCTCTCAGGATTCAACCGAGGAGCGCTTGGCGCGTTATGCCGAAGTGCAGGAGCAGTTTCATCAACAGGGGGGCTTCACCCTCGAAGCAGATCTGGCGCGGGTACTGCACGGCCTCGGATTCACCAGAGCGGACTGGGACAAACCCTGTGAGGAATTTTCCGGCGGCTGGCAGATGCGCATTGCGCTGGCGCGTCTGTTGCTGCAGCGCCCGAATCTGTTGCTGCTCGACGAGCCCACTAACCACCTGGATCTACCGGCGCGTGACTGGCTGGAGCAATATCTGGGTAATTATCCCGGCACGGTGGTTCTGGTATCGCACGATCGTTTCTTTATGGATCAGGTGGTGGAACGCATTGTCGAAGTGTGGAATGGCGCGCTGACGGAGTATCCGGGCAACTATTCCCTCTATCTGCAGGAGCGGGATCGGCGCGTTGCTGCCCTGCGCGCTGAGAAGCAACAGCAGGATGAAGAGATCGCCAAGGTAGAGGCCTTTATCAGCCGCTTTCGGTACCAGGCCAACAAAGCATCCCAGGTGCAGAGTCGGGTTAAGCAGCTGGAGAAGATCGAGCGCATCCAGATTCCACCCCAGCGTAAAAAAATCGCATTTAAATTTCCGCAGCCGCCACGCAGCGGCAAGGAATTGATAGTTCTGAAGGACGCCGCGCAGCAATATGGGGATAATCTGGTTCTGCGCGAGGTAAATTTATGCGTAGCCAAGGGGGAACGCATTGTGCTGGTGGGACCCAATGGTGCGGGTAAATCTACCCTCATGCGCCTCCTCTCCGGGGTAGAGAAACCCAGCGCCGGGGAACGTACCCTGGGGCACAATGTGGAAATGGCATACTTTGCCCAGGACCAGGCGCAGGTGCTCGACGAGAGTAAAACCGTGCTGGAGGAGATAACCGCCCACGCCCCGATGGATATGGTGCCGCGCCTGCGCGATGTGCTCGGGAGCTTTCTCTTCAGTGGTGATGATGTGCACAAGCCGGTTTCGGTGCTCTCCGGTGGAGAACGGAATCGCCTGGCGCTGGCCATTCTGCTTCTGCGTCCGGCAAACCTGCTCCTGCTTGATGAGCCCACCAACCATCTGGATCTGCAGTCCAAAGATGTCTTACTCCAAGCCTTAAGTGCCTACAGCGGTACGTTGGTGTTTGTTTCGCATGACCGCTACTTTGTGGATGAACTCGCAACCCGCGTAGTGGATGTGAGTGCGGGAACGGCAGAATCATATCCGGGCAATTATGCCGATTTTCTGCGCACGAAGCAGACGGAAGGGGTAGGCGGGCACAGTAGCGACCGGGTTGAAACCCTGCAGCAAGGGGGCAACTCGGGGAACACCCCTGATGCAGACAAAGAGCAGCGCAAGCAAGAGCATGCGCGCCGGCGCGAGGAGCAGAAGCGCGTCCGCAAGCTTGAAAAAGAGGTGGAGCAGCTGGAGAAGAGGGTTGCGAAGCTTGAACGGCAGCAGGCGCAACTGGAACAGGAGCTCGCCGATCCGCAATTATACGCTGACCATGTTCTTTTTAATGCCAAAACCAACGCCCACACCGGCCTGCGGCAGGAACTGGATTACTGCTACACAAAGTGGGAAGTCAAGCAGGAAGAACTGGAGAACGCTGGAGTATGTGTAGATTGATCTTACCCCGTGGCATCGTGGTAAAGCAGTTTGACGATTCGAAACGGGTAAAAATACCGCAGATGTTTGAACGCTTTATCCCCAATCGTTTCAGTGGTTATGTGCAGTTCGATTTTGCCAGCACCGCCGGGGTGGCATGTTTTCAGGCGGGGCACATTGTCGCGGTATTGTTTGAACAAGGGGCAAAGCGCTTGTGTGGACATGAAGCCCTGCTGGAGCTGTTTCGGGCCTTGCAGCGCGACGCAGGCAGCATAAAGATCTACCGCCTTGAAAGTGAGTTAGTGCCGTTTTTGGTGCAGGCGTGTTGTGGCCAGATTGAAGCGCGGGGGCAACTGGTACGGTTTCTGGACACTGAGCGGTTACTGACATATCTGGAGAACGAACAGTTTGACGGCTGCATCCGAGTTTATACCAGCGCGGAGGCGGCGTTGCTGTTCTACCGTGGCGGACGTGCCGCAGGTTTTTTCCCCGATGGCGCTTCAGGGCTGCAGGATCATCTGGATAGCGCCCATTCACTGGCGCACGACCCAGAATGTCGGTATGACCTGATTCGCGCCTCGGAACCAGAGACAGGCGCGGGGACACCGCTGCCTGCCATGAATGACATAAATCTTGAAAAAGAGTGGCTTATGGTCTGGCGCGAACTCAATATGTGATGTTGGGGGGTGTAAGGGCAATTCATGAATTGCCTCTACAGAAGAATCCCCACCAACGCGGCATCCTCCCTCCAATCCTTACTCCATATCAACCAGCACAATCTCAATTCTGCGATTCTGCGCGCGTCCTTCTGCGGTGCTGTTATCGGCAACGGGCTGATATGGTCCCATAGCGCGTATTTCCAGGTTTTTCCCGTCGATGCCGATTTCATCCTGCAGAAAATGGACGACATTGGCGGCGCGGGCTGAAGCGAGTTCCCAGTTAGTGGGGAATATATCATGCATACTCTGCTTGATGGGCAGGTTGTCGGTATGTCCTTCAACGCAGATACGCTTGTTGCTGATCTTTTTCAGACTGTCACCTACCTGGCGGAGTACCCGTTTTCCGTCATCGGTCAGGTTAGCGGTGCCCGATGCGAACAGGATCTGCCCGACCAGGTTGACGCTGAGTTTATTTTTCAGCTGTTTGATAGTGAGTTCACCCCGGGCCAGCTCCTGCTCCAGGCTGCCAACCAGTTCGTTGTAGGTGCTCGACATCTGAGCGATGCGGGCCTCGCGCGCAATTTTCTCGCGTTCAAGTTCAAGCTCGAGCTTTTGTTTTTCTTTCTCCAGGGTGGCCAGCTGCTCCTGGTTTTCTTCGATGCGCCCGAGCAGGGATGCTTTCTCATTCTTCAGCCGGATGATGTCAGCTTGCAGTGCGTTAAGCTCATCCTCGGCTTTTTGCTCCCGTGCTTTGTAGATGCTGTCTTGGCGTTGCTTGTGTGCTTCAAACTCAATGCTGTTCTGTTCCAACTCAGCGCGGCAATCGGCGAGGTTGGCCCTTGTGGTGCTCAGCGTATCCTTCAGCTCGGCGATGGTCGCGCTCATGGCGTCAACTTTGGTGTCCAGGGTTTGACTTTTATACAGCTGCTGATCGTAGGTCTGTTTGCTGACACAGCCCGCCAGCATCATGATGGCGATGGAGCAGAGTAGGAGCACCACGGTTTTTAACGTGCGCGGAGCGGAAAAAATGTTCCCGGGGGCGTGCACTTTTAAGTTGGCTGTATTGGGGGGAGGGATGGGCATGGATATTCTCCTTCTTGAGTTTTTGATCTGGAATGTGCGTTCGACCTGTATTTATTTCACCCAGTGTTCCCTCTTCACGGGGTTGCTGGGTAAACTTCTATGGTTTAAACGTCAATGCTGTAAGAATAGTGGTATGAACCTCTGCATGCTAGCATATTCGCGCGCCACTGCACACGCTGGCTGGCGACTTTGTTCTTGCTCGAGTTTTTGATAATATGGTACACGAATAATATTATCAATTACTTATAGGTTACCTGCATCTGTTGACTGTGCGGGGTACATGGAGAGCGATGTGCTTGAAATAGCGGAAATTATCCAGCGGGCGCTGCGTGAGGATATCGGCAGCGGCGATGTTACTACCATGTCTACGGTACCGGTCGGGATCACCAGGAGTGCTGAGCTGGTGGCTAAAGAAGATTTTACCCTTGCCGGCCTTGCGGTGGCGCACCAGGTTTTTACCAGCCTCGACCCCGCTGTGGCATTCGAATCCCTGAAGTCCGACGGCAACAGTGTGCAACGTGGAGATGTGCTGGCGTGGATCAAGGGTGATGCCAGGGTGCTGCTCCAGGGTGAGCGGGTGGCTTTGAATCTGCTGCAACGCATGAGTGGGGTAGCAACCCTTACGGCGTGCTTTGTCGCGGCGGTTGCGCACACCGATGCGATTATTGTGGATACGCGCAAAACCACACCGGGACTGCGCGTGCTGGATAAATACTCCGTGCGGATGGGGGGCGGGCATAATCATCGCAGCTCTTTGTATGATGGGGTTTTGATCAAGGAGAATCACATCACCGCAGCGGGAGGGATAACTGCCGCGGTCGAAGGGGCACGCCGCATGGCGCCGCACACGCTGAAGATTGAGGTGGAAACAGAGAATCTGGATGATGTGCGGGAGGCCTTAGCGGCCCGTGCAGATATCATCATGCTCGATAACATGACGCTGGAACAGATGTGCGCAGCGGTACAGTTGATTGATGGCGCGGCCTTGACCGAAGCCTCCGGCGGGGTCAATCTGGATACTGTGGCAGAGATAGCCGCTACCGGGGTAGATCTGATTTCGGTTGGCGCACTCACCCATTCCAGCCGTGCCATAGATATTTCGATGTTGGTTAGATAAACAAGATAGGTCAGAGCTGTTTCTAAAAGGATTGCATACATGGGGTCGAACCAGCTGCGCGAGAGTATAGTCCGTATATTCCTGCAACATGAGGGGGAGGTTGTCTCCGGGGAGCAGCTGCGCCGGAGTCTGGGGGTGAGCCGCACCGCGATATGGAAACATATCAAACAGTTGCGCACCCAGGGATATGTTATCGAAGCTGTCCCCTCCAGAGGATACCGTCTGAGTGCGCGCCCCGATGTGCTGCTCCCAGCCGTTATAAAGGCAGGGCTGGAGACTGCCCTGATAGCAAAAAACATTGAGTGGCACGCCGAGCTCGATTCCACTAACGTCAGAGCACATGTGCTGGCAGAACAAGGCGCGCCGGAAGGCAGTGCCGTGGTTGCCGAATGTCAGACCAATGGCCGTGGGCGGATGGGGCGCAGCTGGAGCTCGCCGCCGGGGGTGAACGTATACACGTCGGTAATTCTGCGCCCCGCTCTGGCCCTGAGTGCGGCGACACAGCTTACGTTTCTGGCTGCGGTCGCCGTGGCCCGGGCCATCGAAAAAGTCTGTGGCGTAAGGGTCAGCGTTAAATGGCCCAATGATATTCTCCTTAACGGCAAGAAAATAGCCGGCCTGCTCAATGAACTGAATGCCGAGACCGAAGGGATTCACTACGTAGTGCTTGGGATAGGGGTGAATCTGAACATGGTGGAAGCGCAGTTTCCGCCAGATTTGCGCTATCCAGCGACCTCTATTTTATTGGAAACGGGGCAACTGGTTGATCGGGTTGTGTTTATCCGGGCGCTGTTTACAGAGATTGACTCCCTCTATGCCCTGTTGCTGGAGCGCGGGTTTGCCCCCGTGCGCCTCGCATGGGAAGCCCTGTTTGACCTGGTGGGGAGCGCCGTCAACGTCGATGATGGCAGTGGGGGTGTCAGGGGGATTGTTGTCGGGATTGCCGCCGACGGGGCCCTGCTGCTGGATACCGGTTCTGCGCACCCCAGGACGATTTATTCCGGCGATGTGCGCCCGGCGACGCTTGCATAGAAAGGAACCCTTTAAGCCCATGCTGCTGGTTATCGACGTTGGCAATACCAATACGGTGCTGGGGCTCTATCGTGAGGAGGCACTGCTGCACAGCTGGCGCATCCGTACCGATAAAGCACGCACAGATGATGAATGCGCTATGCTGATGCATGATCTGCTGAGCTATTCTGGTTTAGCGCTGGCTATGGTGAATGCGGTGATCATCTCGTGTGTAGTGCCGCCTCTGCTCAATGCCCTGACGCGCATGAGCCAGAAATATTGCGGCACCGAAGCGCTGGTGGTGGGGCGGCAGATGAAGACCGGGATGCCCATTGCATACGACAATCCGCATGAGGTCGGCGCAGATCGCATTGTCAACGCGGTTGCGGCATTTTCCAAGTACCACAGTGCCCTGATTGTGGTGGATTTCGGGACTGCAACCACCTTCGATTATATCAGCGCCGATGGAACGTATCAGGGGGGAGCTATTGCACCGGGTCTGAAAATATCCGCCGATGCCTTGCACGAACACGCCAGTAAGTTGCCGCGTATCTCGTTGGAGGTGCCACCACGGGTAGTGGGAAAAAATACGGTAAACAGCATGCAGTCCGGGTTGCTGTTTGGCTATGCCGGTCTGGTTGATGGCATTGTCATGCGGATGAAAGCAGAAGTTGAAGATAGCCCGCACGTGATAGCCACCGGGGGGTTGGCGGAACAGATTGCCGCTGCTGCTACCAGCATAGAGGCGATAGAGCCGCAGCTGACCCTGGATGGTTTGCGCCAGCTGTATGTGTTGAATCGATGATGTCAAGCCCGCTGGAACTATGTTCAGCGGGTTTTTTTGCAGCCAGAAACGAGAGAGCATTCGCCAGGGCGGAGGTTGAAATGTTTCTGCCGGTTTCTGCAACGGATCCTTTACACTGCGTAACTTCTCACGAAAGGGGTACCCATGGGAGCAAATGACACGACTAAACTCAGAAATGTGGGCATTGTTGCACATGGAGGTGCGGGTAAGACCTCATTGGTTGAAGCGATGCTGTTCAACACCGGCATGACCAAACGCTTCGGCAAGGTTGATGAAGGCAGTTCCATCATGGACTTTGAACCTGAGGAGATTAAGCGAAAAATCACCATCAACTCCAGCCTGAACCATTGTGTGTGGAACGACTTCAACTTGAACCTGGTCGATACCCCGGGGTATTCAAATTTTCTGCACGATACGCGGAATTGCATGCGCATCCTCGGCGGCGCGGTGATGCTCGTTTCCGCCATCAACGGAGTCAAGGCACAGACCCATAAAATATGGCAGTGGGCTAAGGAATACGAGGTGCCCATGCTGGCGTTTGTCAACAAGATGGATCGCGAACGGGCTGACTTTCTGCGCGCCGTGGATGATATGGAGAAGATGCTCGGCAGCCGCGGGATTCCGGTCAATATCCCCATTGGCGCCGAGGAGAACTTCCGTGGCATCGTCGATCTGGTGAATATGAAGGCCAGAATATATCAGTTTGATGAGAAGGGCACTTATGTCGAAGAGGAGATCCCGGCAGATTGCCTGGCCGAGGCCCAGCGCCTGCGGACGCAGTTGCTCGAAGCGGTAGCCGATGCAGACGACGCCCTGAAGGAGAAATACCTCGAAGAGGACGATCTCTCGCGTGATGAGATTATCCGTGGCCTGCGGGAAGGAACCCTGAACGGAACCTTTATCCCGGTGTTGTGCGGGAGCGCTACCGCCAATATCGGGGTGCGCCAGCTGCTCGACTATATTACCACCTGTCTCCCTTCGCCAATAGATAAGGGGACCCAGATTGGCACCGAACCGCAGAGTGGAAAGATGGTGGAGCGCCGTCCGGACAATTCCGCGCCGTTTTCTGCTATGGTATTCAAGACCATCAACGATCCCTTCTCCGGCAAGCTCACCCTGTTCCGCGTTTATTCCGGCATGCTGAGTTCTGATTCCACGGTGTACAATTCCACCCAGGGTAAGGAGGAGCGGGTCGGACAGTTGTTTAAGCTGGAAGGGAAGAAACAGGAGCCGGTGGATGACGTATGCACCGGGGATATCGTCGCGGTAGCCAAGATGAAGGTAACTTCCACTGGAGACACCCTATGCAGTCAGAAGGATAAAATCCGCTACGAGAGTGTCATCCAGATGAAGCCGGTGATTTCATTCTCCCTCAAGGCGTGCAGCAAGGGGGATGAAGAGAAGGTTGTCGCCGGCTTACAGCGTCTGATGGAAGAGGATCCCACGTTGCAGGTGACCCGCGACGAGCAGACCCATGAGATGATTCTCTCCGGCATGGGGCAGGTGCACATCGAGGTGGCGGTGGAGAGACTCAAACGTAAATATGGGGTGGAGGTAGAACTGCACGTACCGAAGGTTCCCTACCGCGAAACCATCAGACACAAGGCGAGTTTGCAGAGTAAGTACAAAAAGCAGTCCGGTGGACGCGGCCAGTACGGAGATGTGTGGGTCGAATTTGAACCGCTGGAAGCAGGCGGCGGCTATGAATTTGTGGACAAGGTTGTCGGCGGGGTGGTGCCGCGGCAGTATATCCCGGCGGTGAGCAAAGGGATTCAGGAAGCGATGGGAACGGGCGTGCTGGGGGGATTCCCAGTGGTGGACATCAAGGCGACCCTGTTTGACGGTTCCCATCATTCGGTCGATTCATCGGAGATGGCGTTTAAAATCGCCGGTTCCATGGCCTTCAAGAAGGGGATGGAACAGGCCAAGCCGGTATTGCTCGAACCCATCATGGAGATGGAAGTGATTATGCCCGACGATTGTGTCGGCGACGTTATCGGGGATATAAACTCCCGGCGCGGCAAAGTGCTCGGAGTCGAGCCCCAGGCCGGCAGTCAGGCGCTCAAGGCGTATGTCCCCATGGCGGAAGTGCTGCGCTATGCGCCGGAATTGCGTTCCATGACTTCCGACCGCGGTCTGTTTACCATGGAATTTTCCCATTACGAAGAAGTACCCTCAAACCTGACGGCCAAGATTTTAGCCGAGCGCGATGCGCAGGACTGATATTACCGTGACCCCCACAGATATTTCGCCAGAGATTGTTGGTATAGAAGATGGCGGACAGCTGCGGATCTCCCCCGCGGTTGCCCGCCTCCTTTCCGCGGATACCGCCATCGAAGAAAAGCGCCGGGCTATAGCAGGGCAGCTACCCCTCTCGATCCATGATCAGGTTCTCCTCTGGTATCTGGTTTATACCGATGCCAGCGCCGAAGATCTCCAGAAAGAGTCGCTGCAAAGGCTGGCTAAAAGCAGCGTGACCACGTTGAAACCCGTACTGCGCGATCCTGAACTGAATTTGGATATCCTTAAGTTTATGCTACAGGCGCGCCGTGCAGATCTGCCCACCCTGATTGTGTTACGCCCCAATCAAAGTGTTCCTGAATCTGTCTGGAGCGAGATTTTTGCGCGCTGCTCCTACGAAGTACTGGAATTCTTTTTTGATCCGCAATCTCCTTTTCACTTTACCCCGGGCGAACTGAACGCAGTGACCCGCAATCCCCAGATTACGGCAGGGATGCAGGGTACCATTGCGCGCCTGCTGGGGCAGGGCGGAGCACAAGGGGAAGAGTCCAGGGATGAAGGTGATACCCCCGATACCTCTGCCTCTGTGATGGACGCAGCACAAGAACAGCTTCTGGACGAAACTGCTGCCGAGATGGAATCTGCGAGCAAGCAACAGCTTGCGCAGGAGCTGAACGTTGGGGATAAAATCAAGCTGGCCTTGAGTGGAGACAAAGAGTGGCGCTCGTTGTTAATAAAGGATAGCAATAAACAGGTGAGTGGCGCGGTGTTGAAAAATCCCCGGATCACTGAAAAAGAGGTATTGCTCCTGTGTCAGAATCGCAGCACCAACGAAGAGCTGATCCGGCTTGCCCTGTCTAATCGGGAATGGCTTAAAAACTACAGCATCCGCCTGGCCCTGACCATGCATCCGCGTACGCCGGTGAATCAGGGAATCCGCTTTTTATCCACTTTAGGGGAAAAAGATCTGCGGAAGTTGGCAAAAAGTCGCAATATCTCCTCAGTGCTGGTAAATGCGTGTCGGCGCATCCTCATTGTAAAATCCAAGCATTGACTTACGCGGGAACCAGCATAAATTCCGGGCTGTTTCTGTATTCCTGCGCCCTTGTCTTTTGGTGGATAACCCCCTCTACCCCGTTGTGCCGTTCTTGGCCTTCTCAGTTAGGGTTTGACCTGTCACAATCTCTATGTTATTCAAAAAACGTTTTAAATTCGCATTGTTAACAAAACTGTACAGATGTTTGGTGCGGCCAAACACTGTGCGTGCATGTATATCAAAAGGAGCTTTGAAATCATGGCGGAATTGTTGAATTGTACCGTGGGCGGCATTCTGGAGCAGATGGCCGCGCGTTTTCCCACCAACGACGCGCTGGTGTATCCGGATCGAGGTTTGCGCTACAGTTATGCGCAGTTCAATGCTCTGTGTGACCGGGTGGCACGTGGACTGCTCGGCATGGGGATTAAAAAAGGGGAGCATATCGCCATATGGGCAACCAATGTGCCTGAATGGGTGGTATTGCAGTTTGCCAGTGCCAAGATGGGAGCCGTTCTGGTGACGGTCAATACCAGCTATAAGGCTTCAGAGCTTGAATATGTCCTCAAGCAGTCCGATTCCTGTGCCCTGTTCCTCGTAGATAAGTTCAAGGATACTGACTATGTTGACACCCTGCGCCGCATAGTGCCGGAGTTGGAGCATGCCAACGCCGGCTCCTTGCAGAGTGCAACCCTGCCGTGTTTGCGCCATGCCGTATACATTGGTGCCGACACCCCCGCCGGGCTGCTGAATTTCGCCGATATTGAAGCCTTCGGGGCACAAGTCTCCGCTGCGGATTTTGCTGCGATAAAGCAAAGCCTGGATGTTCATGACGTCATTAATATGCAGTACACCTCCGGAACCACCGGGTTTCCCAAAGGGGTGATGCTGACCCATTACAACATCGTCAATAATGGTTTTAGTATTGGCGAATGTATGCTCCTTACCGAGAAGGACCGCCTGTGCATTCCGGTTCCGTTTTTCCATTGTTTCGGCTGTGTCCTGGGGGTGATGGCGGCGGTTACCCACGGTACCACCATGGTGCCGGTGGAAGTTTTTATCCCCGAAAAAGTGCTGCAGGCGGTCGAGGCGGAACGCTGTACCGCCTTGCACGGGGTTCCCACCATGTTCATCGCTGAACTTGATCATCCGGCGTTTGAGCATTTTGATCTGAGCAGCCTGCGTACCGGGATTATGGCTGGATCACCCTGTCCCATAGAGATTATGAAGCGGGTTATCCGCGATATGCATTGTTCCGAAATCACTATTGCCTACGGTCAGACTGAATCTTCTCCGGTTATTACCCAGACCAGAACCGATGACCCTATTGAGCTGCGGGTCTCTACGGTGGGGCGAGCCCTGCCAAACGTGGAGGTGAAGATCATCGACATTGAAACCGGTGTAACCCTGCCTCCGGGCAAGCAGGGGGAGCTATGCACCCGCGGATATCATGTCATGAAGGGGTATTACAAGATGGAAGAAGCTACGGACAAAGCGATCGACGCGGACAACTGGCTCCATACCGGGGACCTGGCCATTATGGATGAAAACGGGTACTGCAAGATCACCGGACGCATTAAAAATATGATCATCCGGGGGGGAGAGAACGTCTATCCACGCGAGATCGAAGAGTTTCTTTACACCAACCCCGCCATCGCCGATGTGCAGATTTACGGGGTCCCGGATCGCAAATTTGGAGAGCAGGTGATGGCGGCGATAAAGCTGAAGGAAGGTGCCACCCTGAGCGAGGCAGATGTGCTCAGTTTCTGTAAAGGGCAGATCGCCAACTACAAGATCCCGCGCTATATCAAGTTTGTCGATGAATATCCTATGACTGCCAGTGGTAAAATCCAGAAATTCAAGTTGCGCGAACTGGCGATCAGTGAGCTGAGGCTCGAAGATTTGGAGAAGTAGAGCCTCTGGCAAGGCGCTGGTTCAGCCGAAAACTATAGTGTCCCTTTAATCCCGCTGCGGATGTACCTTGTTCTGGGTACCGCCATGGCGGGATTTTTGCTGTGAAGGCGTCCTGGCGCGTCATTTTGCCTGTTCCCGTGCGGGGCTCGAGAACCCTCTGTTAGCACTTGTCGCCCCAGGGTGAATTGTGGTACGTTCGGAAATTGTTTTTACACACGAATAATTAACTTTCCATCTGATATTTCTGCCTGTTATCAAGCTGTTTCGGCTCTGGCAGATTAAAATAAACTCCAGCGGAGAAAGCGATGATCCGTTCTATAAGTAGAAAAATTTTTGGGACTAAAAATGAGCGCGAAATAAAGCGCATGCAGACCACGGTGGATAAGATCAATGCTCTGGAAGAGGAGATCCGCCAGCTTGATGATGCCGGCTTGCAGGGTAAAACCCCGGAGTTTCGCCAGCGCCTGGAACAGGGGGAGAGCCTGAACGATCTGCTCCCCGAGGCGTTTGCGGTGGTGCGTGAAGCGGCATGGCGGGTTTTGGGGATGCGCCACTTCGATGTCCAGCTTATCGGCGGCATGGTGCTGCACCAGGGCAAGATTGCGGAGATGAAAACCGGTGAGGGTAAAACTCTGGTGGCGACCCTGGCTACGTATCTGAACGCGTTGCCGGGCAAGAGTGTCCACGTGGTTACTGTCAACGACTACCTGGCCCGGCGCGACTCCGAGTGGATGGGGAAGTTATATAATTTCCTGGGGCTCAGCGTCGGCTGCATCATTCACGGTATAACCG
Organism: uncultured Desulfuromonas sp.; assembly: GCA_964444945.1. GTDB lineage: Bacteria > Desulfobacterota > Desulfuromonadia > Desulfuromonadales > Desulfuromonadaceae > JAIVHC01. The sequence continues at coordinate 15,857 of CAYUJC010000016.1, read as the reverse complement.
ACGTCGCACGTAAAGATGCTTATCAATGTGATATCACCTATGGAACCAATAACGAGTTTGGTTTCGACTACCTGCGCGATAACATGAAGTTTGATCTGGAGGAATATGTCCAGCGCGATCTGAACTTTGCCATAGTTGACGAGGTGGACTCTATCCTTATTGACGAAGCGCGTACCCCTTTGATTATCTCCGGCCCCAGCGATGCCTCCAGCGAGCTGTATGCCAAAGCCAACAGTGTCATTCCACGCCTGGAGCGGGGCGAAATCATTGAACACCGCAATGCCGGCAAGGTGGGGCAGACCGAGAAGGAGTTTACCGGCGACTACACCGTGGATGAAAAGGCCAAAAGCGCTACCCTGACAGAGCAGGGGGTGGCAAAAGTGGAGAAGATTCTCGGAGTGGAGAATCTGTACGACCCCAGCCGCATTGAGATGCTGCACCACATTAATCAGGCCCTTAAAGCACATGCGCTGTTTAAAAAAGAGGTGGATTATGTAGTTAAGGACGGTGAGGTCTGCATTGTTGATGAATTCACCGGACGCCTGATGCCGGGACGGCGCTGGAGCGACGGATTACACCAGGCCGTGGAGGCCAAGGAAGGGGTCAAGGTTGAAAAAGAGAACCAGACCCTGGCGACCATAACCTTTCAGAACTACTTTCGCATGTACGCTAAACTTGCAGGGATGACGGGCACCGCCGATACCGAGGCCCACGAGTTTGCCGAGATCTATAAACTCGATGTGGTGGTTATCCCGACCAATCGTCCGAGTCAGCGCCATGACTTTCCCGATGTTATTTTCAAGACCGAAGAAGAGAAGTTTAACGCCGTTATCGAAGACATTGTAGAATGTCATCAACGGCGTCAGCCTGTGCTGGTGGGAACCATCTCCATCGAGAATTCTGAGCGCCTGGCGGAAAAACTGAAAAAACGTGGGGTGAAACACAACGTTCTCAACGCCAAACAACACGCCAAAGAAGCGGAGATTGTTGCGCAGGCCGGGCGCGCCGGTGCGGTTACCATTGCCACCAATATGGCTGGGCGCGGAACCGACATTGTTCTCGGGGGGAATCCGGAAATGATGGCGGAGGCCGCCATGGGCACCAATGACGACCCCGCTCACTTTGCCGAGCTGCTGGAGCAGTTTACCGCACAGTGCAGCGCAGAGCGTCAGGAGGTTCTTGAGCTCGGCGGTCTGTATATCCTCGGCACAGAACGTCATGAGTCGCGCCGAATTGACAATCAGCTGCGTGGGCGTGCCGGACGCCAGGGCGACCCCGGCGCCAGCCGGTTTTATCTCAGCCTTGAAGATGACCTGCTGCGTATTTTCGGGAGTCACCGGGTCTCTTATGTGATGGAAAAACTTAAAATTCCCGATGATGAACCGATCGAGCACGGGATTATTTCACGTGCGATTGAAAATGCGCAGAAAAAGGTTGAGGGGCAGAACTTCGAGGTGCGTAAGCATCTGATAGAGTACGACGATGTCATGAACCGCCAGCGTGAGGTGATCTATAGTCAGCGCCGCGAAGTGCTTGGCGGGGAAGATATCCGCGAAACCTACACTGCCATGCTCGAAGAGATGATAGAGGATATGGTGGCGACATTCTGCCCGGAGAAGACTCCGGTAGCGGACTGGAACCTTTCTGCGCTGGCCGATGATTTCTACAATCAGTTCAACTTCTGGCCGCAGTTACCGGCTGAAGATGAACGTGTCACCCGGGTTGAATGTGAGCAGAGCCTGAAACAACAGGTATTTAAGCGCCTTGAAGAGCGGGAAGAGGAGCTCACCCCTGAGGTGATGGAATACCTGATGAAGGTGTTGCTTCTCCAGGTGATTGACAGCCAGTGGAAGGATCACCTCCTCTCCATTGACCACCTCAAGGAGGGGATTGGGCTGCGCGGCTACGCGCAAAAAAACCCCAAGCAGGAATACAAGCGCGAGGCCTACGACCTGTTTATGCAGGTTATGGGGCGGATCCGGCAGGAGGTTCTGCAGAAGCTCTTTATTGTTAAGCTGGTGCAGGAGCGCGACATAGAGCAGATGGAGGCCAAGCAGAAGCAGCGCCAGATGGTTACCAACCGCAGCGATGAGCCGCCGCAGTCACAGACGGTGGTACGCACTGAAGAAAAAGTGGGGCGGAATGATCCGTGTCCCTGTGGCAGCGGGAAGAAATATAAAAAGTGCTGCGGGCGTTAGTGGCTTGGTCTAAAGCAGGAGAGAGTACCCGAGAGAGTACCCAAGGCGGGAGACTTCATATATGACAATGGCAGGTAACCAGGTTAAAGGTTTCAGTTTCGCTACAGCTGCAGCCGGGATAAAGCAAACCCAGCGCCCCGATTGCGCCCTTATCTTTTCGGATATTCCTGCTGCCTGCGCCGGCGTGTTTACCCGGAATCAGGTGGTGGCAGCACCTTTGCAGCTTACGCGCCCGCGGGTCCTACAGGGTAAATGTCAGGCGGTGCTGGTTAACAGTGGTAACGCCAACGCCTGCACCGGCGCTGCTGGACTGGAGGCAGCACGCCAGAACGGCAGAACTCTGGCCGCAGAGCTGGGTATTGCTGAAGAACTGATAGCTCTGGCCTCCACCGGAGTGATCGGGGTGCAACTGCCGGGGGCACGTCTGGATGCAGTGGTGCCACACCTGGTTAAAGAGCGGAGCGCGGATAAGGCCGCAGCGGTGGCTGAAGCGATCATGACTACGGATATGTTCAGCAAGACCTCCGTGGCGCGGTTGCAGACTCCGGGGCAGAGCGCCACTATCCTGGGCATTGCCAAGGGGGCAGGGATGATACATCCCAACATGGCCACCATGCTCGGCTTTGTCCTCACCGATGCCAATATCGGGGCGCAGTTGCTCCAGAGCTGTCTGCAGATTGCCGTGGAGCAGTCGTTTAACTCCATAACGGTCGATGGCGACACCTCCACCAATGACATGGTGCTGCTGCTGGCCAACGGCCAGGCGGGTGAGGGGGAGATTCTCCCGCAGACTCCCGCCGCAGAAGATTTTCAGCTCCAACTCAACACCGTTCTTCTCGAGCTGGCCAAGATGATTGTGCGCGATGGTGAAGGGGCAACGAAGCTGGTGCAGATCCATGTCCGCGGAGCGCGCAGCACGGCGGAGGCCAAAGAGGCAGCCCGTAGCGTCGCCACTTCCAGTCTGGTTAAGACGGCGTTCTTTGGCGAGGATGCCAATTGGGGGCGGATCATTGCCGCGCTGGGCTATTCCAATGCTGAAGTTGATGCGCAGCGGGTGGATATCTTTTTTGACCAGGTGCAGGTGGTTAGCGCTGGCCTTGGAACCGGCCCGGAGCAGGAGCTGCTGGCGACTGAAGTGCTGCGTCGCAAAGAGTTCAGGGTCACGTTGGATCTGCATCTTGGCGCTGGATCCAGTGACTACTACACCTCTGATCTCACCTATGAATACATCAAGATCAACGCCGACTATCGCACCTGAGCAGGGTTTGCTATGTTGAATTTTCCACCAAGTACGCTCATCGAATATACCCTGCTGGAGCCGACGACACGGCTTGAGCAGATACAGAATTTGTGCGAAGAGGCAGTGGAATACGGGTTTGTGGCGGTATGTGTCCCCCCGGTGTATGTTGCCGCGGCCGCAGCCCAGGTGCGTGGCTCAGGGGTTAAGGTGTGTACGGTTGTAGGCTTCCCCACTGGATTTGAGGCCAGCGCAGTAAAAGTGTTCGCAGCGCAGCAGGCGCTGCTTCACGGTGCGGATGAGATCGATATGGTGGTGCAGCAGGGCTGGATTCAGGATGGACGTTACGCCGACGTTGAGGCAGAGATCAGGCACGTAAAGCAGGCGTGCGGGAGCGCTGTTCTCAAGGTGATTATCGAATGCTGTAATTTAAATGCGGAACAGAAACGTCAGGTTGGCGCGCGCGTGCTCGCCGCTGGAGCCGATTATGTTAAAACCTCAACCGGCACCGCGGCCGGAGGTGCCAGCGTTGACGATGTGGAGTTGTTGCACGCTGTAGGCGCAGGTAAACTTGGAATTAAAGCCGCAGGGGGGATTCGCACCTTGGAACAACTTGAAGCACTGTATAGCGCCGGGGCAACCCGGATTGGCACCAGCCAGGCTGTCGCTATTGTGGCACAGTGGCTTGAAAAGCGGATTTAGTCCTGTGATGGTTAGGTTTGAGCGTATTGTGGTCATGGTTCTCGATGGGGTTGGGTGCGGCGCTCTACCCGACGCGAACCTGTTTTCCGATCAGGGCGCCAATACCCTCGGGCATATTGCCGCCGCAGCCGGGCCGCTTACATTGCCCCATCTGCAGGCGCTGGGGTTAGGAAATATAACCTCTATTGCCGGGGTGGCGCAATCTTTGAATCCGCGGGGGTCCTGGGGCAAGATGGCCGAACGCTCGGACGCTAAGGACAGCACCACCGGACACTGGGAAATTGCCGGAGTGGTGATGCCTGAACCCTTCCGTGTTTATGCGCAGGGGTTCCCCCCTGAAATTATGCAGGCGTTTGCACACATTGCCGGGGTGGAGGCGCTGGGGAATATTCCCGCCAGCGGGACCGAGATTATCCAGACCCTCGGACCGGAGCACGTGCGCACCGGGCGTCCCATTGTCTATACCAGCACCGATTCGGTGTTTCAGGTCGCCGCCCACGAGGGGATTCTGCCCCGGGAACGTTTGTACACCATCTGCAGAGAAACACGCGATCTGCTAGATACTTTCAGGGTTGGCCGCGTCATTGCACGCCCTTTTATCGGGAATGAAGGCACTGGCTTCGAGCGTACCAGTGGACGGCGGGATTTCTCCATGCCACCGCCTGCCCTCACCTTGCTGGATCTGCTCCAGCAACACAAGATTGCGGTCCACGCGGTAGGGAAAATATCCGACATTTTTTGTGGGCGGGGGATTGATAAACATACCAGCACCACAAGCAACGCCGAGGGGATGCAAGCCACTGCAGAGATGTTTGCCCAGATAGAGCGCGGCCTTGTGTTTGCGAATTTGATAGATTTTGATATGAACTACGGGCACCGGCGCGATTGTAGCGGTTTTGCTGCGGCCCTGCAGCAGTTTGACACCTGGCTGGGAGAGTTTCTCCCTGCGTTGGAGAATACCGACCTGCTGTTGCTTACCGCAGATCACGGGTGTGATCCATGTATGCCCGGCAGTGATCATACGCGCGAATATGTGCCGCTACTTGCATATACCCCGCAGGTAAAGGAGGGGAGAAACCTTGGAGTGCGCACAAGTTTTGCGGATATTACCGCAACAATACTGCAAAATTTTGGCCTGCATGGTAAGCTCAAGGGCAGCTTTTCCGGGAACAGCTTTCTGGACGAATTAACCAGCGCCGGAACTGCACAATCCGCACAATGAATCATGTTTTCAAGCGCCTTGCCATGCCAAGCTATGCATTGGGCTGTATTATTTGTCCATATGCGACAAGCGTGTCCAAGTGCAGGTGGTACAGCGTCGGCGCAGCCAGGGTAGTATAGACGTACGCACCAATTGGCTTTTCTGGTGGACCCGGCTGACAGTTCAGCGCAGCCTGGCAGGCTGTTTTATTTCTAACCTAATGTGTAAGTGAGGAACCAATAAATGAAAAAATGGATATATGTGTGCTTGTTCGCGTTGTTGATGCTTCCAGGCAACGGGCATGCTATTGAGATAGTCGATGCCGCCATCACCAGTGCCATCCATGAACGCAGCCCGGTGGATTCTCTGAATACCGTGAAAAAACCGGTAGAGCAGCTATTTTGCTTCACCCACGTGATTGGGGCTGAGGAAGACACCTGGATCACCCATGTGTGGTATCACGAAGGGAAGGAGATGGCGCGGGTTCGTCTGCCTGTGTCTTCCTCCAACTGGAGGACCTGGTCGTCAAAGAAAATTTTGCCTCAGTGGGATGGACAGTGGCAGGTACACATCCTCGATGCACAGGACCAGGCCAAACTCATCGTTCCGTTTCTGGTCGAGTAGCGCCATTACCGTGCCGGAACGGCATATCAAATGGCTGGGTAAACAAAAGGTAGTGGCAGTTGGCCTGATTCCGTTCCGTCGAGAAGCGGATGCGTGATGCTGCCTTGAGTGAGGATAAAATCAGGAGGATTCAATGGGGAAACGGCTGCTGCTGGCAGATGACAGTATTACGATCCAAAAGGTTGTAGAGATAACGCTTGCCGATGAAGACTATGAACTTGTCTTCGCCAGTAATGGTGACGAAGCTTTACTGGCGGCACAAACCAAGCGCCCTGATCTTATTCTGGCGGATGTGTTCATGCCGGGTCTGGATGGTTATCAGCTGTGTGAACAGATTCGCAGTGATCCAGCTTTTGCCGGGGTTCCGGTTTTACTTTTAGCGGGTACGTTTGAACCTTTTGACAAAGAACGCGCCAAACAGGTTGGGGCCGCTGGGTGGGTTTCAAAACCTTTTTCCTCGCAGACCTTGATAGATGAAGTAGAACACGCATTGACCCTGGCGCAGGGACAGGCACCGCAATGGAAAGCTGAGCCAAGTAAAAGTCCTGCTGAAAGTATGCTGAACACGTTTGAGCGCGCAGCAGCTACAGACTTTGCCCCCAAGGGTCGCACAGAATCGAGCCCGGACCCAAGCCCTGCCACACCTGCACCGGAATTTGAAACTGCACCGCAGTTTGAGGCGACACCGCAGTTTGAGGCGGCACCGGTGCCAGAGAAACACACCGAGGAGTTTACCGCAGAGAGTACCTCTACCGACTTTGGCGCTGGAGGCAGGGAAGACTTTACCTTTGCCGATTTTGGTACGGATACGGCTGCCGTTTCGACCCCGGCAGTGGATCTCCCCAAAGTGGATACATTCCCGCCGCCACTCGACCCTGATTTCAGCTTTACCCCTGCCGCAGAGCAGGAGCACACTGATTTTGTCACGCCGGATGAACCTGTGACTGGTCTGGCGCAGGCAGATTTTCCTTTTACTGCCCCCGCACCAGAAGCTGAGTTGCCTGCAGATTTGGGCTTCGCTGGAGGGACGGATGAAGAGGTGGATTTGGGGGCAGAATTGCCCAGTCTGGATGAGTTTACCGCCCCTGAGTTCGAAGGTGCCGGAGCAGCGGTGGAAGATGTCGAGCCAGAGGCTATCTCGCCCGCGTACGCTGCGGGCGGAATTATTGATTTGCGCGCCGAGGATATTGTCGCTGAAGGTAGGTACGCCGCTACCCCCGCACGGGTCGAGGCCAGGGCCGCGTACTTAAGTGATGCAGAGCTGGAGCGCATTGTCGAACGTGTGGCCAGCAGTGTTATCGAGCGCCTCGCCACTCCCATAATGGAAAAAGTGGTGTGGGAGGTAGTACCCGATCTGGCCGAAAGTATGATTCGCGAAGAGATGGACAAAATTAAACACAGGGCTGCCGCCGACAATTAATGCACTATGGAAACACTATGGGCCGATCAGACGCTTTCGCAGTAGATTCTTGGAAAGTCTGACAGGCTCCTAGGATGTGGCGCAGTGTCTGGGTACAACAGGCAGGACAATATTTTGATTCAAGCCTGCTGGGTGAATAGAGCAGGCTTGAATCATTTTGGATCCTGCATTTCAAGGAAGTGAATGCACCATGACAAATGAGTTGGCAAAAGGTTACGAACCCCGCGATTTTGAGGAGAGATGGTATCAGGAATGGGAGAGAAGTGGCTATTTTTATGCCGATGAACACTCCACCAAACCACCATACTCCATTGTAATTCCCCCCCCTAATGTTACCGGAGTGCTCCACATGGGGCACGCACTCAACAACACCCTGCAGGATATCCTTGTACGCTGGAAGCGCATGCGCGGCTATGAAGTGTTGTGGATGCCGGGAACTGACCACGCCGGAATTGCAACCCAGAACGTGGTGGAAAAACAACTGAGTGAAGCGGGGCAGGATCGACACGCTATCGGCCGTGAAGCTTTTGTCGCGCGCGTGTGGCAGTGGCGTGAGGATTTCGGCGACAAAATCATAAACCAGCTCAAACGCCTTGGGGCCTCATGTGACTGGGAACGCGAACGCTTTACCATGGATGAAGGCTTGAGTAAGGCTGTGCGCGAAGTGTTTGTCAGCCTCTACGAAGATGGTCTCATCTATCGCGCTAACCGTCTGATAAACTGGTGCCCGCGCTGTCATACTGCCCTGTCAGATCTCGAAGTGGAGCATGACGAGAAAAAAGGCAACCTGTGGCACCTGCGCTATCCGGTAAAAGGGAGCGACCGAGTGCTGGTCGTGGCTACAACCCGCCCCGAGACCATGCTGGGCGATACCGCCGTGGCGGTGCACCCTGAGGATGAGCGCTACACTGACCTCATCGGCAAAATGGTGGAGCTCCCCCTGACTGGGCGCGAAATCCCAATCATTGCGGACGATTATGTCGATAAAGAGTTCGGCAGCGGCGCAGTGAAGATCACCCCGGCGCACGATTTCAACGACTTCGAGATGGGTAAGCGCCATCAGCTGGAAAATATTAACATCCTGGATGAATCCGGGGTGATAAATGAGAACGGTGGAGTTTACCAGGGGCTGGAGCGTTACGCAGCGCGGGACAAGGTGGTGGCAGATCTGGATGCGCTCGGGTTGTTGGAAAAAACCGAGGAACATCTGAACGCCGTAGGAGAATGCTACCGCTGCAGGACCGTCATCGAACCCTATATGAGCCTGCAATGGTACGTAGATGTAAAACCGCTGGCCAAAGAGGCGATAAAAGCGGTTGAGAGCGGGGCAACCCGCATCGTCCCCAGCCATTGGGAAAAAACCTATTATGAGTGGATGAACAACATTCAGGACTGGTGTATCAGCCGCCAGATCTGGTGGGGGCACCGGATTCCGGCTTGGTACTGTGACGCTTGCGGCGAGATTATCGTCGCGCGCGAAGATGTGACCACCTGCCACACCTGCGGCAGCACCAACCTGCGCCAGGAGAGCGACGTTCTGGATACCTGGTTTTCCTCCGCCTTATGGCCCTTTTCCACCATGGGCTGGCCGGAACGGACCGAAACCCTGAAAAAATTTTACCCCACCTCATGCCTGGTAACCGGGTTTGACATTCTGTTTTTCTGGGTGGCGCGCATGATGATGCTGGGGCAGAAGTTCATGGGCGAAGTGCCATTCAAGGATGTGTATATCCATGCGTTGGTGCGTGACGCCAACGGCCAGAAGATGAGCAAGAGCAAAGGCAATGTCATTGATCCCCTGACCGTTATCGATGAATTTGGCACCGATGCCTTCCGCTTTACCCTGGCTGCGTTTGCGGCCCAGGGGCGCGACATCAAACTCTCCACCGAGCGTATCGGCGGTTATCGCAATTTCTGCAACAAGCTCTGGAACGCCAGCCGCTTTGCCCTGATGAATCTGGCGGACTTCAGGCCGAAGGATACTTCGAACTGGGGGAAACTTGACCTGAGCCTGGCGGATCGCTGGATCATGACCCGGCTGGCTGCAGTGGAAATCGAGGCCAACACCGCCCTGGAGGAGTATCGCTTCAATGAGGCGGCCAACATTCTGTATGCCTTTACCTGGCATGAGTTCTGCGACTGGTATATCGAACTGATCAAAGGGGCGTTGTACGGTGATGATGTCGGCGCGCGCTACAGTGCGCAGGCGACCCTGTACACCGTGTTGGAGCGTCTGCTGCGTTTACTCCATCCGATAACTCCGTTCATCACCGAAGAGATCTGGCAGAAAATTCCGGGTAACCGGCCGGTGCCATCCATCATGCTCAGCTCCTATCCGCAGGGTGACGGCCTGTTCATCGATCCGGAAGGCAGCGCCACCATGGAGCAGGTGATGGAGGTGATCCGCGCCATTCGCAACATCCGCGGCGAGATGGATGTCCCTCCGGGCAGGAAGATCAGCGCGGTGCTCGCGTGTAAAGATCAGGCCAGCTGCACGGTCATGGACGCTGCCGCAGATTATATCAAAGCCCTGGCGCGGGTTGAAGATCTCACCTGCGGCGTAGGGATGGAACAACCAGCGCAGGTGGCAAAACAGGTTGCGGGCGACGTGGAAATTTTACTCCCCCTTGCCGGCCTCATCGACGTTGATGAGGAAGAAAAACGTCTGGACAAAGAGATTGCCAAAGCAAAAATAGATGTAGATATGTTCAGTAAAAAACTTGCAAACGAAAAATTTGTCGCCAATGCGCCGGCACAGGTGCTGGAGAAAGATCGCGCCAAATTAGCGGCGGCACAAGAGAAAATGCAGGTACTGCAGGCCAGTCTGGAGAAGATTGTAGCGCTGAAGTAAGTATGTAGACAGCCACCGAGAAATAGCGAAAAGGCCGGAGCATTTCACAATGCCCCGGCCTTTTTTTGTTGTGCGCCCGACAGGGCACACTCCGGCATGCGCTAACTGTTCCACACCCTCTTGAATTACGTTACAATCTTGCAGATGTGCCAGGTAAAACTGTTCTCCCTCTGAATGGGTTTGGCGCTGCAACCCAAAAGAATCAGCGTGGCCTGTCATTTTATCCGGCCTGAATGAAATTACAGAAACAATGATATACTGAAAATCCGGAATTTCCCGCCCAAGTAAAAAAGTGGTCTGGGAGATTATGAGCCGGAATTAAAGGGGGGTTTGGGGTTATTTTCAGGAGCTGTATGTCCGTTTATCGTTTGCCTATCCTCCTTTCCAGGAGAATGATGTTCTGGTGCCCGGAATTTGTCAGGCAAATGCTCCCTCTGCTGTTGGTGCTTGCATTAATCTTTCTGAGTTGGCCGACCTCCGTATTGGCAGCTCAGTTTAAGATTCGCGGTATTTCCGGGAAACTGGCAGACAACGTTGAGGTTTTTCTGGCCTCAGTTCCCGAGCCGCAGAATGGTGATCTGAAGAAGTACCGGGAACAACTGGAAAAAAACAGTTTACACGCCCTGCAGGCGCTCGGGTATTACGAACCCGTCATAACCGTCGCGGTGGAAAAGAGGGGTGCAAACTATTCGGCCCAGATTCATGTTGTTCCAGGTGAGCCGGTAAGAATTACCTCTCTAGATGTACAGATAGCGGGTGAGGCGCAGCAGGATCCTGCGTTTCAGAACCTGCTGCTCCAGCAACCATTGCAGGTGGGCGGTCCTTTTCACCATGGTAAATATGAAGATCTGAAATCCAACTTTTCCGATCTGGCCACCTCCAGAGGTTACTTCGATGCCCAGTGGCTGAGCGCCAAGGTTGAAATCAGTGTAAAGGACCACAGTGCCAAGGTAAATCTGCACTTCGATTCCAAACAGCGCTATCGTTTCGGCCATGCCATAATCTCCGGCGCGCCTGAATTGGAAGAGTTGATTCTGGCGACGCAACCGTTTAATGTCGGCGATCCCTATTCAGCCCGAATGCTGGCCGAGTACAACAGCAGGCTGAGCAACAGTAATTTCTTTCGGGCCATTCTGGTTCTGCCCGAGTTGGACAGGCGGGCTGACGGAGTGGTCCCCCTCATTATTCAGGCGACCCCATATGCGCAGAATATAGTCAGTGTCGGGGGCGGAGTTTCTACGGATATCGGTCTGCGTGGAACATTGAAATGGACGGTGCCGCGGATCAATAAATATGGACATTCGCTTATCAACGAGCTTGGAATATCAAGGCCGGAACAACAGGCCACGGTTTCCTATAAAATTCCGCTCGAAGATATCTCGGAAAATTATGCCCTGCTGCAAACGGGGTATAAACGCAGAAATATCGACGATACTAAGAGCCAGAAATACACGCTGCAGGCCAAGCGGCTCCGGAAGCTGAGCCCCCAGTGGTTACGCACCTACCAGCTACGTTATGAACTGGAAGATTTTCGCCAGGGGGAGCAAAGAGCCTGGTCGAGTTTGATTCTGCCGGGGATCAGTTTTACCCGCAGCCGCAGCCACGGTGGCTTGAATGTTTCCTGGGGTGACAGGCTCCAGTTGCACCTGGAGGTTTCCGACCCGATCTGGGGTTCAGATGTTCGTTTGCTCAAAGTACTTGGTCAGACCAAATGGGTCAGAACGGTCGGTGACAGGGATGAGCATAAGTTTATTGCCCGCGCCGACCTGGGTGCCATTATGGTTGAGTCTATTTATGATGTGCCTACCTCGATGCGCTTTTTTACCGGGGGTGATCAGAGTGTGCGCGGGTTCAACTACGAAAGAATCGCGCCGCGCGATGAACAGAATCTCTTGATCGGGGGCAAATATCTGACGGTCGGGAGCGTGGAGTATGGTTACTTGCTGTTGGAGAACTGGCGGGTGGCAAGTTTTGTCGATGTCGGCACCGCAACCAACGATTTCAGTGAGCCGCTCTCAGTCGGCAGCGGGATCGGCCTGCGTTGGATTACTCCGGTCGGGCCGTTGCGCCTTGATCTGGCTTTTGCACTGTCTGAAGCTGGGAAACCCTGGATGATTCACTTTTCTATGGGGCCTGACCTATGATGACCGGATTCAAATTACTTAAACCCGGACGTTGGGCGCTGCGCTTGGCTCTGGCGGCTATTGTGCTGTTTTTCCTGTTGCTGACTGCTCTTTTTGCGCTGCTCGGTACTCAGCCGGGCAACCGGTGGCTGCTGGCTGCCGTGACCCGGATAGAGCCGCGTTTTGCGGTAACCCTGGACAGCGGGACGCTGCTTGGTGAGGCGACGCTGAGCGATCTGCGCTGGGTGAGTCCCGGAGTCGACATTCTGGTTCCACAACTTAAGTGGAACTGGGACTGGCAGTGTCTGCTTGACGGGACGCTTTGTCTTGAGCAGTTATGGGCCCAGGGTGGCAGGCTGTCTCTGACTGAAAATCCCCCCGCTGCTGCAACTCCCGCTTCAACTGCCGCTGCAGAGGACTTCTCCTTCAAACTTCCGTTTGCGGTCGAGATCCGCAGTCTCCATTTGCAACACACCTGGGTTGACGCCTATGGGCAGACAATTACCCTTGCCGATTTGCACCTGGGCGCCAGACTGGACGGGGCTGGCCTCCAGGTTTCACCGCTAAAACTGCGTGATCTACAAGTGACACTCGCGCCAACTCCAGCAGAATCTGCCCCTGCCAGTGCCAATACATCCGATAGGGAGACTTTAGTCCTGCCCGAAATTAATTTCCCCTTGCCCATTCAGCTGGATGGGTTGGATTTGGAAAATGCACAGATCCGCCAAGCTGAGGCCGAATACCTGATTAAGCGGTTCCGGTTGTCTGCACGCGCCTCAGGCTCACAGGTCGAGGTTTCAAGCTTGGAGCTTGCCACCCCGGAATTCTCGGTGCAGGCTCAGGGGCAGGTCAACTTAAGCGCTGCTTACCCTTTATCTGTGCAGGCCCATGCCCAGCTCCTTGACCTTCCCCCCCTGAGCGGGCTTGATCTTCACCTGACCGCAAGTGGAACTGTTGCCGATATGGTACTTGAGCTGCGCACAACCGGCCCGGTTACGGGCCAGTTACAGGCGCAGGTCGCGCTGCTTGATCCACTTTTGCCGTTTAGCGCTCGGCTGGCCTGGCAAAACTTCAACTGGCCTGCCGCGCAGCCCATCTGGCACTCCGATGCGGGGGAGGTTGAAATCAGCGGGTCCCTCGAAGGCTATGCCTTGCAGCTATCCGGAACTGCCAGCAGTGAGGAGTACCCGGATCTGGTGGTGGTAGCCCAAGGGGAGGGGGATGCGCAGCAGCTGAGGCTTGATTCTTTAATCCTGGAGACGCTTGAGGGCTCAGCCGAGCTCACCGGCTTCTTGCGATGGGAGGAGGGTCTTGTCTGGCAGGGGCAGCTGGCGTTCCAGCAGCTTAATCCGGCAGAGCTGGTCGCTACGCTGCCGGGGCAGCTTTCTGGCCGCCTGAACACGGAGTTTCTGTTGCTCGATGGCAATTGGGACCTGCGCTTGCAGCAGATTGAGGTTAACGGCGAACTGGCGGGGCAGCCCTTGCGCCTGCGCGGAGGGGTGGAGGGGAAGCAGACCGGCGCCTGGCAGGTTTCACACCTGGAGTTACACAGTGGTGCCAACTGGGTGTTGGTCAATGGTGAAATCGGTACAGAGAGCAGCCTTACGGGTGAGTTTGAGATTGTCGATCTGCAGGCCTCACTGCCACAGGCAAGGGGGACGGCAAGGGGAGAATTCAACCTCTCCGGCAGACTGGAAGCGTTACAGGTGCAATTTTCGCTCACTGCCGAAAACCTGGCTTATGCCGAGCAGGAGATCGCAGCGCTGGATGCCGACGGCCGTCTGACTTTTACGCCCATGCCCCAAGGGTCGCTGCGTATCCAGGCGGCAGGGCTTGCTTATTCGGGGCTCTCTTTTGATTCTCTGAACGTAGCTTTTTCTGGCGACGACGCCGCCCATAGTCTGGCATTTGACTTGCGCGGAGAGAAATTTTCCGTACACAGCGTGCTCAAGGGGGAATTGGTTGAAAAACTCTGGACTGGGCAAGTGCAAACAAGCTGGGTGGAAACGCCACTCGGGCGCTGGAGTTTGGATGCCCCTCTCAAGATGAGCTACGACCTGCAACAACGCAGTGCGGTGATTGCCCGGCATTGCTGGCGCTCCGGGGATGCCAGCCTGTGCCTGAATGAAGCGGCCCAAGTCGGTCCGACCGGGCAGTTGAGCATCAGTCTGCAGGATTTTTCCAGTTCGCAGGTGGCCGAACTGCTGCCTGCAGGGTTCATCTGGGAGGGAAGCCTTGCCGCCACCACCGTTGCCCATTGGACGCCGGAGCAGAAACCCCAGATCGAAGCCAACCTGTCGGCAGGCAGTGGCCGCTTCGAGATTGAGCAGGCTGGGGAAAAAATACAGCTGGACTATCAGCACCTGGAGTTAAGTGCGGTGCTCGACGAGAAGTCCGCCCGCGCAACGCTGCTGCTGCGCTCAGAACAGTTCGGCCAAGGCGATATCAGTCTACAACTGGTCCCACATCAGGAGGAAAAAACCCTCCAGGGGGAGTTCCACCTTTCCGATCTGCAGCTCGCTATCCTGCAACCGTTGATTGCTCCTCTGGAAGAGATCTCCGGCACCCTTAGCGCTGCGGGGGAAATCTCAGGTCTATTGGAAAAACCGCAGCTGTCCGGGACGGTTTCTGTGCGTAATGGTTACCTTGGCGGGAAGACTTTGCCGGGCGCAATTGAGCAGATTAACCTGCAGATTGAGCTGGAAGGTTATCACGCACGCCTGGCTGGTGACCTGATGTTCGGAGGGGGGCGCGCGCACCTGACCGGTGCTGTCGCCTGGCAGCAGACTCCCCCCACCGGTTGGCTGGCCCTGCAAGGGGAGCGGCATACATTCAACCTTGGGCCGGAACTGAGTCTGGTAGTCAGCCCGGATCTGCGTGTTGAGCTGCAGCCGGAAGGGCTGTCTCTGACCGGGAAAATTCTGGTCCCTTCCGGCCGGATCAAGGTCAAAACCCTGCCCCAGGGGGCCGTGCGCCTTTCGGACGATGTGGTGGTCCTGGATGACCCGAACGCCTCCAGGGACAAACAAGAATTGCCTTTATCCCTGGCGTTAGAGGTGACGCTGCTCGACGATGTTGAAATCGACGCCTTCGGCTTGAAGGCCGGGCTGGAGGGGACCCTGGCGATCAAGCAGGCGCCGGGCCAGCCGCTGAGCGGCAGTGGCAGTATCGACCTGCGTGAAGGGACTTACCGGGCCTTCGGACAGAATCTTTTAATCAACAAGGGGCAGCTGCTGTTTTTCGGCCCACTGGCAGAGCCTTTTATCGACGTCGATGCCATTCGCAATCCGAATGCGACCAGAGATAATGTGGTTGCTGGAATTCGCCTGCAGGGTGAGGTGCGGAAGCCGAAAGTCACTATCTACTCGGAACCGGCGATGCCACAGCAGGAAGCGATCTCCTATCTGTTGCGCGGGCGCTCTCTGAGCGCCGGGTCCGGCTCGTCGCAGGATGTTATGCTGGCGACCATGTTGGTCGACGCCGGAATCGGCAGGGGCGAAG
>CAYUJC010000015.1:0-39255 GCA_964444945.1 uncultured Desulfuromonas sp. | reverse complement strand
TCCCGTTAGGAACCATCCTGTCCTGCGGAGCCCGGACTTTCCTCCCGTTTTATCCGCTAAGATAAAACCGGCGAGCGCCTGTGCTTCTTCGACCACCTCCCATTGTAGCAGAACTTATCAGTCTTCTGCTATATACAACAGGCGGTTGCATTGTGGGCAGGTAGAGATGTTTTTGCTTTTAAGCATATTATTGAAGAATTGGGGTGGCAGCCGCATGTGGCAGCCGGTACAGGTGTAGTTTTGCGCCTCCACCAAGGCGATGCTGTTCAGGCGGCTCAGAACCAGTTCATAGTGATTGCGCAATGTTTCAGAAACTTGACAGATAAGTTTGTCGCGCTTGGGTTTTTCGGCAGCTTCGGTTTGTTCGAGTTCGGCAACCAGGGTGTCGATGTCGCGGAGCTGTTTTTTGTTGGCGCTGTTGAATTCATCGAGCTCTGTTTGCTTGTCGTTTTGATCTGCTTCAAGTTCAGCAAGAACCTGTTGCTTGAGTTTCAGCGCTTCCTCTGTGTCTTTGGTGTTTTTCTTCGCGGCATCCACTTCCTTGAGGATCGCGAGGTACTCTTTCTGGGTTTTCACTTCAGGCAGGCGCTCTTCGGCTCTGGTCACACTGTCCTGCTCTTTGGCCAGATCTTGATTCAGGCTGGAAATATCCTGTTGCACCACATCAATCTGTTCCTGCATTGTGGCGACAGCACCTTCGAGTTTTTCCGTCTGGGCCAGGAGCTTTTCTTTACAGGAGAGAAGTTCGGTCTTTTTTCGGCGCGCTTCCAGGATTTTCTGGTCAAGTTCCTGAACATCTATCAACTGTTGTACTTCTTCCTTCACGTTATGTCCTCCGTAGCGTAAGGCCGGGGCGGTTCCGGCTCTTTTAAATAAAGGTGAATGGATCCTTTTCAGCGGGTGCAAGAATAATTTCTGCGGCGTAGCCATGTTGGTGCAATGCAGGGGTGAGGGTGCTTTGCAGCCCCGCGGCAACGATAATTTCGGTGGCGAAGTGGCCTGCATCGATGACATTTATGCCGAGCGCAGCGGCACTTTGGGCTTCGTGATATTTGAAATCGCCGGTTACCAGCACGTCGGCACCACTGAATTTGGCCGCATGCAGGGCGCTACTGCCGCTGCCGCTGCATACCGCGACACTGCGCACCGGAGCCTCTGGCGGACCGACAATTCTGAGGTTTGTGCACTTGAGTTGCTTTTTGCATGTGTGGGCGAAAGCTTCCAGCGTCGTAGTTTCAGGGAGCTTGCCGATCCGCCCCAGGCCGGTGGTTCGGGTTTCATTGTGCAGCTCAAACAGATCGTAGGCCACCTCTTCATAGGGATGGGCTCTGCGCATCTGGGACAGCACCTTGTTGAGGTTGCGGCGCGGGACAATGGTCTCGACTCTGCTTTCTTCCACCTGCTCTTCCTGTCCTGGGGTCCCCAGAAATGGATTGGTGTCTGCTCCGGGGCGGAATTGTCCTCGTCCCTCAACACTGAAAGCGCAGTGATCGTAGCGCCCGATGTGGCCGGCCCCGCCGCGAAACAGCGCCTGCAGCAGTTCTTCCCGGTGAGAAGGGGGGACATAGACTACGAGTTTGAAAAAACGGTCCTGTGCGCAAGGTTGCAGAATTAGTGGTTCCGTGAGGCAAAGAGTTGCGGCAAGCCAGTCGTTCAGACCATTTGCGCCGCTGTCGAGATTGGTATGGGCACAGACAATGTTTATCTGGTGGCGCAGGGCGTAGGCGATGATTCTGCCGGTGGGGTCTGAAGTGCTGATGCGTTTTAAGGGTTTGAAGAGCAGAGGATGGTGAGTCAGGAGGAGTTGGCAGCTGTTGGTGTGGGCGCTGTGCAGGTTTTCCATGCTTGGATCCAGGGCAACCATGATACGCTGCACAGTGCTGTCTGGTTCACCCACCTGCAGGCCGACATTGTCCCACTCCTGCGCTAGATCCGGGGGGTACAGGCGATGTAAGAGGCCGATAAAGTCTTGCACATGTAAAGTGTTGCGTTTCATCCTTTTTGTCACCATATCTGTTGGGTCAGTTGGGCAAAAAAAGAGAGTGCAGCTTAAAAAGATGCACTCTCGGTACTAACAAAATCTGTGTTGCCTGGGTGTGCCTGTTTTTGTCAGCCACACGCCGATATAGGGGGGATTTAACTTGGTTCGGGCCATGTAATACCTGTGGAAAATGGTGGGCCCACCAGGACTCGAACCTGGGACAGACCGGTTATGAGCCGGCGGCTCTGACCAACTGAGCTATGGGCCCGCAGATGTAACTACAAGCGCGTATAATAGGTATTTATCGGCGGGATTGTCAAACGAAAAAACAGGCGCGTAGATACTTTTTTTTGCGGTTATCTGTCTTGGTTATCTAATTGTTGCGTAAAAATGGGCTGGAAGTAACACCGCCGCGGAACTCGTGTTATAATAAGCACTCTGAAAAAACCAGGAAAACATGTGGAGCAGAAGTGAAAACTACAAGCACCACCACAATAACTATTGTGTGCGAAAACAGCGTAGGGCGGGCTATCCCGGCGGTGGGAGAACACGGATTCGCCTGTCTGGTGGAGCGCGACGACACTCAGCTTCTGATCGACACTGGCCAGGGTTTCGGAATAGAGCGCAATATGCGTGTCCTCCACAAGGATTTCCGCGCCCTGGATGGCGTGATTCTCAGTCATGGCCACTACGACCATGTAGGTGGACTGGATAAAGTGCTGGCGCATACCGGCGCCATCGACGTTTTTGCGCACCCGGAGATATTTGTGCCGCGTTACGCGCGCAGCACACATGCGTTGCGCTTTATCGGAATCCCACAGCGGCGTGAACTCCTTGAAGCTCTGGGCGCCACCTTCCAGTGGACCCCCCGGTTCTGCCAGGTCGCGCCGGGTATTCACGTCACCGGGCAGGTTCAGCGCCGCACCGCGTATGAGCAGGGAGCGCCTGAACTGGTGGTGGCAGATGCACACGCGGGCTTCAAGCCCGACCCCTTTCATGACGACATGGGGGTGGTGGTGGAAACGGCCCCCGGGTTGGCAGTTGTCCTCGGGTGCGCCCACGCCGGGATGATCAATATTTTACTGCAGGTGCGCGCCCAGTTCCCGATGCAGAAGATCCATGCCGTCCTGGGGGGGACCCATCTGGGGCCGGCGAGTGCAGAACAGTTTGAAGCGACCATGCAGGACCTGGAGCAGTTTGATATTCAGCATATCGGGGTATCGCACTGTACCGGACAGAATCGCGCTGCAATGATCCGTGAACGCGTCGGAAGGAAATTTTTCTTTGGCTCTGTGGGGGCGGTGTTGGAGCTTTAGCAGAGCCGGCAATAAACACCTTACAGGAGGATTCAGGATGAAATGGTTACAGTTTACAGGAATAGTGTTGCTTGCAATGCTGGCCGGATGTGCCAGCAAAACGTCATCCCAAGTCTATTCTCGGGATCAAGCGCAACAGCAGATGTCGGTATACTACGGCACGGTGCTGACCGTGTCCCCGGTAAAGATTGAAGGCACCAAGAGCGGCGCCGGTGCCGTCGCCGGCGGGGTGATGGGCGGCATAGCCGGGCACAGTGTTGGTGGTGGCCATGGGCAGGCGCTGGCAACGGCGGCAGGTGCAGTCGGTGGAGCATTGCTCGGTGCCGCTACGGAGCAGGGGGTAACGCGAACCGATGGTTTAGAAATAACCGTGGAGCTTGATAACGGTGAGCTTTTGGCGATAGTCCAGGCGGATGATGTTATGTTTAATGTGGGTGATCGGGTGCGTATTGTACGCGGCGCCGGGGGGATGATCCGGGTGCGTCAGTAAGCAGCGAACCACTCTCTCGAACAGAAGACCCCATGTAAGGGCCTTGGTGCTGCCCACCTGCACAGTAAATATGACTTAAATGGTTGCAAGCTATGTAAGATTCTGCCACACTGTCACTTTACAGTATTGGACGTTCTGTATTTAATATGCATGTACTGTGGCGCCAACATGCGGCTGCAAAAGCCAATCGAACAAATTTGTAACTTACGAAAGGAACGAGCAGATGCTTACTATTACAGATGAAGCAAAGGCCGAGTTGCAGAACGTTCTGCAACAGAATCCCGGAAAGTCACTGCGGGTGGTAATGTCAGGCTTTGGCTGAGGTGGTCCCTCTCTGGGATTGACTCTGGACGAGTCAAACGAAGACGATACCCGTCAGCAGATAAACGAGATCGATGTGCTCCTTGATCCACAGGTGGTTCGGTTTGCCGATGATCAGGTGATCCACTTTGTCCAGGATGGCTTTACCATCACAGCCAAAAGTGGTGGTAGCTGTGGCTCCAGCTGCAGTGGCTGTGGTAGCTAGACGCGGCTTTGTGCGCTAGAGATGAAAGCACATGGCACACCAGATAGACAAAAGGCGAACCTGTTAATTCGGGTTCGCCTTTTGTGTGGGTCTTTACGGGGATCGCTTTTTCAAAGAGGGTACGTCGAACAGCGCCTGGCTCAGCTGAAATCAACTCACGCCTGTTCCCACTTGTGCAGGCGCTCCTGAATAAAATCTATGATATCTGCGTGGGCGCTTTTATCCAGTTTGTCCGCCGCGATGGAGGGCCCGAACTCAAAGTGAATAGTGCGCGCGGGGACAATGCGACCGAAATCTTTCAGGAGGCGGCCGTTCTCCCACGCATCGGTTTTAAGCGCCAGCGGCACCACCGGCACCCCGGCTTTTTGCGCGAGTTTCAAGCCGATGGTGTTGAAGCTTTCCGGAGCAAACCCGCTAGTGCGGGTAGTCTGTGGGAACACCACAACAGAGATCCCACTGTGCAGGCGCTCCACCCCCTGGGTCAGGACCGCCTTTAAGTCTGCGCGCGCGTTGGTGCGGTTGACCAGCACCGGTTTGCGGGAACGCATGACGTGCTTGAACAGGGGATACTCAACCAGACTTTTTTTGACCACAAAGGTGACGCGCTGATATGGCGCTATCAACGTCGGGAGCACAAAAGTCTCCAGAGTGCTCATATGGTTGGCGATAAATACGCAAGGCTGCGGGTTGTGGCATAAGGTTTCCATCCCGCGGATGTCGAAGGTGCAGCCGCAACGCTCCAGCGCGTGGATGATGTTGAGGCTGCTTTTGGCCCAGTCGCCGTCGGTGAAAATTCCCTTCTTTGCCATGTTCGCACTGCGGATTACGGTCCATATGGCCTGCACATAGAAAGATGGTGTGGGCAGGAGGGTACACAGCTTGTTGTGCGCTCCTGGTGATGTTGCGTAGCAACCTGCGGTTATGGGGATGGTAAGCATATCAAATTCTCTTTCAGTCCCGATGTTGCCACAAGGTGGTTTCAGGCTGTCTCCCCCTGCGGGCGCACCAGCTACAGCAGCAGGAATGCCGCCTGAACTTGGAGGCGGGGAGTGCGCGCTTGAAGTTTCTCTGGTGGTCTTTCCGGATTTTCTGTATATGGATGGTCTATATGCTCCATATCGGTGACGATATGGAAAGGGGAGGTTAGACTGTCCTCAAAACATTCATATTATAGATACATGGATGCATAGGCGTCCAGCGTTTTCTCTTAGAGACAGTCAGGTAAATTACAAAATTTATAAATTTAAAACTATGAATATAGATTCTAACATAAAGAAGTTCCAGGCTGAGATCACAGTGGATAATGTGCGCCAGGTGTTGTCCCAGCGCACCCCGGTTATGATAAAATCTGCGCCACAGCATCGTGATGCTGCAGTCGCAGTGATTCTCCGGGATTCACTGACCACCAGCCATCAGAGCCCCGAATTGCTCCTGATACAGCGTGCGCAGCATCCGCAGGATCCCTGGTCGGGCAATCTGAGCTTTCCCGGGGGTAAGATTGATTCCGAAGACAGGTCCGCATATGCGGCGGCGATACGTGAAACCAGAGAAGAGGTGAATTTGTGTTTGAGCCGGAAGCACTGCCTGGGGCGCCTCGACGATATCTATGCCGCGCGCGTAAAAGTCCGGGTGAGTGCATTTGTGTTCAACGTGCCGGCGCGTTTTGATTATGTCCAGGGCAATTACGAGGTTCAGCGCCACTTCTGGATCCCCCTGACTCACTTTTTGAGGAGGGAGCATCATGCCATGCGCACCATTACCTGGGATGAAGACCAGGCTGAAGTCCCCTCCTTTCTTATCCATCCTGATGCCCCGCCCCTGTGGGGGTTGACCTACCGGTTTGTGCGCCAATTATTGCGTCACTGCGGGCTTAATCTGAATATCACACGAAAATAAGAAGGTCGCTTTTGTCTTTGCTTTTTGAGGGGGCAACCTTTGACTTCCATTGCTTGATTTTCCAGAACTCTTTTCTTTGTCCACCATGGGCGCACTCTGGTCTTTATCTGTTCTGGGTGTTCTGGTAAGGTGGAACCCACCTTCTTTCATTTGTGGGTGCTACTTTATTTGCTAGATGCCGAAAGGCTGTGTTTCTGGCATGTGTTCTGGTGTAACGGGTTTGTGTGGAGTCTTCATGCTGAGATGGTTGCTGCTTGTACTGGTGGGAATATGTATTACATTCTCCCCCGGCGCACTCCTTCCCGGAGTCAGTGCCGCGGCCAATGGGTTGAGTGCCGACAGCGCCGAGGCCAGTGCGCGAAGGTTGGTGTTCGGGGTTCATCCGTTTATGCCGGCAGTGGAGTTGCACCAGCGGTTCTCTCCTCTAATGGAATATCTTGCGGTCCGAATCGGGCTCCCGCTTGAGTTAAAAATTGTCCCGGATTACACCGAAGCAATAACGGTATGTGTCGATGCAAAGGTAGATTTTGCTTTTGTGGGCCCTTCTGTGTACGTCGAAATTGTGCGGCAGAATCCCCGCGTTCAACCCCTTGGCGCAATCAGGGGAGCGTATCCGCGTTTGCGCGGTGTCATCGTGGTGCGCGCGGACAGCCCCCTGGTCAGGCTCGAGAATCTCAAAGATAAAGATAGGCGGATAGCTTTTGTTGCACCTGAATCCACCATGGGTTTCCAGGTGCCGCTCTATCTTCTTGGCCAGGCTGGGGTGCAGCTGCAGGATCTGGGGGGGTACAGTTTTTTAGGTAACCACGCCAACGTTGGCTACGCCGTTCTGGCGGGACGCTTCGATGCCGGAGCGATAAAATATGAGATGTTTGAGCGCCTGCAGTCCCAGGGTCTGCGGGTGCTGGCCCACACGCCTGAAGTTGTGGATCATCTCTTTGTCGTAACCGAGCGGGTTGAACCACCCTTGGCCGAAAAGGTGAAAAGTATTCTGCAACAAATGGATGGCAGCCCGGAGGGGAGCAAGGTTCTGGCCCAGTTGCGCGGCGATATTACTGAAATTGTCCCCGTTGAGGATGCAGATTTTACGGCGCTGCGCTTCTACGTCGATTACGCACAGAGATCTCTAAGGAATAACCGTGAGCAGTACCAATAATCCAGGCACCTACAAGAAGGTGCAGCTTGTGATGGCTCTGTTTATTCTGGGCCTGCTGTTGTGCGGAATCGTGCTCATCAGCTTTGAACGCGAGCAGCTCCTACAGGACGCCATGGAATATTCCTTTGAAACTGAGCAGGGCCTGTTGGTGAACCTGCTGACAGAACCTCTGCTGCGGTCTGACTACGTGCAGGTGCGAAATACCCTGGCCGGATTCTTTTCGCGCCACACCTCCTATGCAGAGATCACCCTGCTGGCACCCAACGGGTTTGAGCTCTTTCGCGCCACCCGTCCCGAAGGGGACGTGTTGTACCAGTGGCAGGCCCGGGTTGAAGTGGGTTCAGATGCACTCAATCGCCACACTCTGATCCTTAAAAAACATATTGTCAGCTCCACCCTGCGCTGGACCCAGAGTAATTGGGCAGTGGCGCTGTTTATCCTGATTTTCCTCGCGACGTTCGGACGTCTGTTGTGGGTGGTGGTGCGCTCCATGGGGCTTGACCCTTTAAGTAGTGAGATGGAACGCCAGCAGCGTTCCTATCGAAACATATTTGACAACTGCCCCGATGGCATTCTGGTGCGTGATTGTGACGGCAAGGTTCTTCTGGCGAATAAACCCTTTCTGCACATGCTCGGCTACTCCCTTGACGACTTTCTGAACTCGCGGTTCCAATTGCTGTGCTTTACCGAGAAATGCAAGAACTTTGACACCGTTCTTGCAGGAAATACTCTGGTGTTTGAGTGCGAGCAATGCACCCGCAGTGGAGTCAAGGTGCCGGTGGAAGTCCACAGCACGCGCATCACCTTTGCGGGCGCGCCGGCGGTGCTGAGCGCGGTACGCGATATCACCCAGCGGCGCAAAAAAGAGTGGCACCTGCGGCAGCTTTCTCTGGTGGTGGAGAACAATATCGAGGGGATGCTGGTGACCGATATTGAAGGGAGGATCCTGGCGGTCAATCGTGCCTTTACCCAAATAAGTGGCTACACAGAAGCCGAAGTGTTGGGGGAAAATCCACGTATTCTGCAGTCGGGACTGCACAAGGCTGAATTTTATCGCCACATGTGGGCTGAACTCTTTAAAGCAGGGGCCTGGCAGGGCGAAATATGGAACCGCAACAAAAACGGAGATGTGTACCCTGAATGGCTGACGATCCGGCGACTTGAGGATGAACAGGGTGAATTCCAGAACTATGTCGCTATCTTCAGCGACTTAAGTGCCCAGAAGGCGCAGGAAGAGAAACTTACCCACCTGGTCCATACCGACCTGCTCACTGGCTTACCCAATCAACTGTTGTTTCGTGACCGCCTCCAGCAGGCGGTTATTCACGCCGAAGGTGAGAGCGGACGCGGCATGCTGGTGGTCATGACCATAGGGTTGGACCACTTCAAGAAAATCAATGATAGTCTCGGACATAGTGCCGGGGATCAGGTGGTGGTAGAGATGGCTCGGCGTCTGCGCGCTTGTGTGCAGGAGGCAGATACCCTCTCGCGTCTGCGCGGAGATGAGTTTGCCCTGCTGTTGCTGGAGGCAGGAGACAAGCATACCATCCGCGCTGTGGCGGAGCGGCTGTTGAGCGCCATGCGCGAACCGCTGCACGTTGAAAATGTGGATCTGTTCATGACGGGCAGTATCGGCATCGCCCTGTATCCACAGGATACCAAAGAATATGGCTTGCTGTTGCAGCAGGCTGATGTCGCCATGCATCAGGCCAAGGATCGCGGCCGGGATAGATTCTGTTTCTTCTCTGCGGAGTTTTCCGCTGAAATTGCCGAAGACTTAAAGCTAGAAGCGTACTTGCACAAGGCGCTGGATAACCGGGAGTTGTTGCTGTACTACCAGCCGCAGCTGGATATCACAACGGGTGAGGTTGTCGGGGCAGAGGCCCTGTTGCGCTGGAATTCAGCTGAGTTGGGCTGGGTTGCTCCGGATAGGATGATTCCGGTCGCCGAAAACAGCGGCCTGATTGTCCCCATCGGGACTTGGGTTATGCAGCAGGCAGCGGAGTTGATTCAACGCTATCATCTCCGCAGCGGGCGCTGGATATGTCTGGCGGTAAATGTGTCAGCGCTCCAGTTTATGGAGGCTGATTTCGCCGACATTGTCGCCAATATCGTTGCGCGCTATGCTATCCCCGCTGCATGCCTGGAACTTGAATTGACTGAAAGTCTGATGCTGCGCGACGTGGAGCAGGCCATAACGCGCATGAATGTATTGCACAGCCTGGGTGTGGGGCTGGCGCTGGATGACTTTGGCACGGGATATACATCGCTGGCGTACCTGAAACGTTTTCCGATCGATAAGATCAAGCTGGATCGTGCCTTTGTCACCGATATCCACCGAAGTGTTGCCGATGCCGCCCTGGCGCAGTCATTGGTAGCTTTTACCCGTGTCATGGGGCGCAAACTGGTGGCAGAAGGGGTTGAGGAGCAAGTCCAGGCCGAATGTCTGATGCAGATGGGGTTTAAATACGCCCAGGGATATCTGTATGCCAGACCGCAGCCCGAAGAAGAGTTCATCACGTTTCTCGATGCGGCGGTGCACAAAGCATAGGGATGGAAACGGGTTCGCCCTTCCGGGTTTGCTCTTTACACCGGGGGAGAAACGTCGTAACGTTAGCTCTTTTGTCGATTTTCCGCACTTTGCTGCATTGCAGCAGTGGCTAACTCTTCCAGGGCAGGTGGCACATCCATGCTTCGGCATATGCGACAACGCATTCTCTCCGTACTCTCCCGTTTTTCCGTCAGTGAAAGCACCTTCATGGCCATCCTCGCGCTCATTATCGGAGTGCTGGCCGGGGTGTGCAATTTTCTATTCCGCCGCGCCATTGAATTTTTTCACTGGCTGGTGATGGAGCAGGGGATCGCCTGGTTTGATATTTCATTTTCGCAGTGGAGTGCCAGCCGTTTCTGGGTGGTGCTGTTTCCGGTTACGGGCGCTTTGCTGCTGCTTCCATTTGGTATCTTCTTTGCCAAGGATATGAAATTCGGCTTTTCTGCGTTTTTGGCGCAGGTCAATCTGCGCGGGGCAAAAATCCCGGGGCGCACCATTATCACGCGTGGGCTGGCCAGCGCCATCACCCTTGGAACCGGCGGCAGCGCCGGGCAGGAGGGCCCCATAGCACAGATCGGTGGCGCGGTGGGGAGCAAGTTCGGCCAGGGATTCAAGGTCAGCGGCAACCGGCTCAAAGTTCTGGTGGCGTGTGGCGTGGCCGGGGGGGTGGCGGCTACCTTTAATGCCCCTATTGCCGGGGTATTTTTCGCCCACGAAATTGTGTTGCTGGCCTCGTTTGAACTCTCCAGTTTTACCTCCATTGTCATAGCCAGTGGCATGAGTACGGTGGTTTCTCGCGCCCTGCTCGGCAATGAAGTGGTGTTCAGTGTGCCGCCATATCAGGCCGGGTCTCTGTGGCAACTGCTGCTGTATGCCCTGTTGGGGGTGATTGTGGGGATGCTTGCTTCCGGATTTATCGGCATGCACATGCAGGTTAAGGCGCTGTTTGAGAAGATCCGCCTGCCCCGTCTGACGAAGCCGATCCTCGGCGGTGTGCTCGTCGGGATTATCGGGATCGCTCTGCCGCAGGTGTTTGGCAACGGGTATGAATTCATGGATCAGTTTCTCCACGGCCAGGGTTCAATCCTTCTGCTCCTTGCGCTGGTGGTGTTCAAAGGGGTGGCGACCTCCATAACCATCGGCTCCGGTCTGCCCGGCGGAATGTTCGCACCGGTATTGTATCTTGGTGCGGTCACCGGCGGAGGCTTTGGCAAGATCGCACAGCTCATGTTTCCGTATCTGCATATTCAGCCGGGGGCATTTGCCCTTATCGGGATGGGGGCGTTTCTATCCGCCGCCACCCACGCCCCCATGACGGCAATTTTTCTCATCTGGGAGATGACTTCATCCTACGAGGTCATTGTCCCCATCATGACTACCTGCGTTATCGGCACCACCATCTGTCGCCATTTTAAAAAGGACAGCATCGACACCATCGAACTCACGCGCGCCGGGATAGATTTATCCGCAGGTAAAGAGCGCAATATCATGAAGTCCATTTTGGTTGGGGAGGTGATGGTGAAAAATCCTGAGACTGTCCCGGAATGGATGACGCTGCGTCAGTTCGCCGATTTTATTTCCCACACGCGGCATACCAATTTTCCCCTGATTAACGCCGCCGGGAAGCTCAGTGGGATTATCTCTGTGCAGGATTTCCTCGGGGTGGTGTTTGAGAGAGACCTGCTCGATCTGGTGGTGGTTAAAGAACTGGCCACCATGGATGTGACTACGGTGCAGGCTACGGAAAACCTGGATGAGGCCATGCGCCGGATTGGCTATCGGAATATCGAGCAGCTGCCGGTGGTGGCACAGCATGACCCGGAGCAGTTGATTGGCCTGATTTCTCGCCGCGATATGGTGTCGGCATACAATCGTGCCCTGATGGCGCGTTCCCTGGAGGAAGAATATGTCTGAGTCCGCATCCCAGCTCAATCCCCAGCAGCGTGAGGCGGTGGAATATGGCGACGGAGCCCTGCTGATTCTCGCCGGGGCCGGTTCCGGGAAGACCAGCACCCTGACGCAGCGTGTTGTGCACCTGATTAAGGAGCGCGGCGTACCCCCGTGGCGGATTCTGGCCGTCACCTTTACCAATAAGGCCGCCGCCGAGATGCGCACCCGGATTGAAGCCAGCCTGGGCGGGAGCGAATCACCATGGATCTCCACCTTTCACGCTGCGTGCGTGTGGATTCTGCGCCGCGAGATCGGGGTGCTCGATGGCTTTACCTCCTCCTTTACCATCTATGATGATCAGGATCAGGAGCGTCTGCTTAAACTGGTGTTGAAGGATCTGGGGCTCAGCGACAAAGAGGTGAAGCCCAGAGCCGCGGCGGGGGCCATAGACAGCGCCAAAAACAAGGGGCAACTGCCGGAGGATTATCCGCAGCATACTCCGCAACAGCGCCTGCTTGCGCGAGTATATGCAGAATACCAGGAGCGGCTGCGCCGGGCCAATGCCCTCGATTTTGGCGATCTGCTGCTGCAGTGTGTGCAACTGTTTGAAGCGCATCCAGCCATTTTAGCGCATTACGCGCAGCGGTTTATGCATGTGCTGGTGGACGAGTTTCAGGATACCAACATCGTGCAGTATCGCCTGATGCAGATGTTGGCCTCCGGCCACGGGAACCTGTGTGTGGTCGGGGATGACGATCAATCGATCTATCGCTGGCGGGGCGCGGAGGTGGAGAACATCCTTGGCTTTGCAGGGGCGTATAGTGGCTGTAAGACCATAAAGCTTGAGCAGAACTACCGCTCCACCTCCGTTATTCTCGAAGCTGCGGGGCAGGTGGTGGCCCACAATGTCGGGCGTAAGGGGAAAACCCTGTGGACCGAAAAACAGGGAGGGGAGCTGATCGGGTGTGCGGAGCTGGAGGATGATCTCGAAGAGGCGCGCCATATCGTGCAGTGTCTGCAGCGCGAACACCGCGACGGACGTAAACTTGGAGAGATGGCGCTGCTGTATCGTACCAATGCCCAGTCGCGGGTGCTGGAAGAAACCCTGATGCGTGAGGGGATGGCGTATGTGATGTTCGGCGGCACCCGCTTTTTCTCGCGCATGGAGATCAAGGATATCCTCGCGTATCTGCGGGTGCTGGTCAATCCGGCCGATTCGGTGTCAGCGCGGCGCATTGTCAACGTTCCGGCGCGCGGTATCGGGGCCGCCACCGTTGCTAAAATTGGTGAGTTGGAGTATGAGGCGGGTGGATTTTATCCTGCCTGCCGTTTGGCCCTGCAGGCCGGGGTTCTATCCGGTGCGGCAGCCGGACGCGTGGAGCGCTTCGTCGCCCTGATGGAGGATTTTGGTGCACGTCTGGCGGATACCCCCTATCCACAGGTGACCGCTGAGCTTCTAGAGGCAAGCGGCTATGCCCAGATGCTCAAGGCAGACAACACCCAGGAAAGCCGCGATCGCCTTGACAACCTCGATCAGCTGCTGGCGGGGATGGAGGAGCGCTGCGACAACGCCGTAGAGCTGCAGGACTATCTGGAACAGATAGCCTTGGTGACGGATATGGATACCCAGAACATGCAGACCGATCGGGTGACCTTGATGACTCTGCATGCCGCCAAAGGGCTGGAATTTCCGGTGGTGTTCATGACCGGGATGGAAGAGGGGATTTTCCCCGGTGAACGCGCCGGCGACAGCGGTGAGCAGCTGGAAGAGGAGCGGCGCCTGTGCTATGTGGGGATGACCAGGGCGCGGGAAAAACTCTACCTGACCAATGCCAGGCGCCGCCGGGTGTACGGCAGCTATCAGTTCAATCGGCCGAGCCGGTTTCTGGCGGAGATTCCCTCCCATCTGCTGGAAGTGGAGGGGAGAAAGGGTGCCGGGACCGCGGGCACCGGGATGGCGCCAGCCACTTCCTCTCACAACCTGGCGGATCTCTTTGCCCAGCTGCCGGCAGAACCGGGGCAGCAAGCAGGGGAGCCAGGGCAGCTCTCGGCGCACCCTGTGGAGGGGCCGGTTATTGAGGTGGAGCCTCCTGCGCCACTCCAGGGGGGGATGCGCATCGGCAGCCGGGTGCAACATGCCCGCTTCGGCGTTGGTACGGTGAGGCGCATGGAGGGCGCGGGGGATAAACAGAAGGTAGTGGTATATTTCAACCGCTTCGGAGCCAAGCGTCTGCTCCTCAAATTCGCCGGGCTGGAACTGGTGTAATTTACGCGGGGTTGTTTCTCTCGACTGCTCTTAGCTACATCGATTCACCTTTGTGACGCGGCAGGGGGTGCGTTGGCGTGGTGCGCCACCGTTTCCGCAGCTGCGCTCCCCCTCCTTGATCAAGGAGGGGGTAGGGGGGTGGTCTAGGTTTTGGCGGTGGCGGAAAGGCAAAGAGCTGAACCCAACCACCCCTAGCCCCTCCTTAGGTAAGGAGGGGAATGCTGGGTGGGCCGCCGCCCACGTCACGTGGGTACTACGGATGAATTGCCCCTACGTCTGCGCCTTGTCTATCATTGCGGCGGCAGCAATTCCTCCAATACTGCGAAATATTCCTCCATATCGGCTGGGGTCATATCGGCCATGTGGGGGATGCGGAAGGTCTTGTTTTTGATCTTACCGTAGCCGTTATCCATGGCATAGCCGCGAAGCCCCGCCTCTTTTTTCACCGCTTCCAGATCAACGTTGCGCGAATTCAGCACGCTGGTCAGCGTCTGCGACGCATACCCTTCTGCGGCGAAAAGTTCAAACCCCTGACCTCTGGCCCAGTCCCGCGTCATTTTGGCCATACACGCATGGCGTTCGTACCTGGGTTGCAACCCTTCGGTAAACATCTTCTTCAACTGTGCATCCATGCCATAGATAAGGCTGATGCACGGGGTGCTGGGGGTGTTGTGCTTCAGGTCGTTTGTTTCGAATTCCTCAAAGTCAAAATAGTAGCCCCGGTTCGGGGTTGTCCTGGCCTTGTCCAGCGCCTTGCGGGATACGGCGCATACCGCCAGGCCCGGCGGCAGGCCGAACGCCTTCTGTACTCCAGCCAGACACACATCCAGCCCCAGAGCGGAGAAGTCGATGGGGACAGCGCTCATCGAAGAAACCGTATCGACGATAAAGCTGACATCGGGGTATTTCTGCATCACTGCGGCTATGCTTGCCAGGGGGGACATCACCCCGGTGGAGGTTTCGTTGTGGACCAGGGTCATGGCGTCATATCTGCCACTCGAGAGGGCTTCGTCCACCAGTTCGGGGGTGATGGGCTGTCCCCATTCAGCAGAAAAAAGATCGGCTTCAAGGCCACAGCGGCGGGTGACATCGTGCCACTTGGTGCTGAAGGCGCCATTGCCGAAGTTGGCGCAGCGCTTCTGCACCAGATTTCGTACCGCCCCTTCCATAATACCGAAGGCGCTCGACGTGGACAGGAAAACTGGTTCCTGGGTATGCAGCAGAGTCTGAAGCTGGCCGGTGACGCTCGCATGGAGTTTGGCATATTCGGGCATGCGGTGCCCTATCATCGGGCTTGACATGGCGGCAAACACATCGGCACTTACTTCCACCGGCCCGGGGATGAAGAGTTTCTTTTTCATCAATAGTCCTTTCGCAAAAGGTATTTAGTTGATTTGTTCAACAATTCTGCTGGTGTAGCATGGGGCCTACCCGGTGTCAAGCGCCAGAAATCCGCCTTTGGTTCATCTCTTGAAATCACCTCGAACACGCGCGCGAAAAATTTCTTGTACCAGGCCTTGACAATCCAGTGGAGCTGATTATATTGTCCACTGTTGTTAGCACTCGTCAAAACAGAGTGCTAACAAAAACATAAGCGTACGCAAATGGGACGAACTATGTAACCAACGGCGATTATGCCGCAAATAACACCAAATAAAAACAGGGAGAGAGCAACTATGAACATCAAACCATTGCATGACCGTATCATTGTAAAGTGTGTTGAAGAGGAGACCAGAACTGCCGGGGGTATCATTATCCCCGATACCGCATCCAAGGAGAAACCGCAGCAGGGTGTGGTGCTTGCAATTGGTTCCGGTAAGGTAACCGCTGAGGGCAAAGTGCTGCCTATGACTGTTAAAGTTAATGACAAGGTGCTGTTTGGCAAATATGCCGGGAGCGACATCAAACTTGATGGTGAGGATTACCTTATTCTGCGCGAAGAAGATGTTCTGGGTGTTCTCGCTTAGTTTAATGTTTACGCCCCTGCTGTGGGGCCGTGATTTGATTTGATCCAAAACCTGAAAAACTAGATAGGAGTTTTAGTATGGCCGCAAAAGAGATTAAATTTTCAGAAGCCGCCCGCGCCGATATTCTCGCCGGGGTGAACAAACTTGCAGATACGGTCAAGGTTACCCTCGGTCCCAAGGGGCGTAACGTCGTTATCGAAAAATCATTTGGTGCCCCCCTGATCACCAAGGATGGCGTTACCGTCGCACGTGAGATCGAGCTTGAGGACAAGTTCCAGAACATGGGCGCACAGCTGGTTAAGGAGGTTGCCTCCAAGACCTCCGATACAGCGGGCGATGGTACCACCACCGCTACTGTTCTGGCGCAGGCCATCTACCGTGAAGGGATCAAACTCGTCAGTGCCGGGCATAATCCCATGGAGATCAAGCGTGGCATCGACAAGGCGGTAGACGCTGCCGTTGAAGCGATGCGCAAAATCTCCAAGCCGATCTCCAACCACAAAGAGATCGCCCAGGTAGGGACCATCTCTGCCAACAGCGATGAGACCATCGGCAACATCATCGCCGAAGCGATGGACAAGGTTGGTAAGGAGGGGGTTATTACCGTCGAGGAAGCCAAGTCGATGGAGACCTCCCTCGAAACCGTTGAAGGGATGCAGTTTGACCGCGGCTACCTCTCCCCTTACTTTGTCACCGATGCAGAGCGCATGAGCGCGGAGATGGATGATCCGCTGATTCTGATCACCGACAAGAAGATCACGGTAATGCGGGATCTGCTCCCGATCCTGGAGCCGGTAGCCAAGCAGGGCCGTCCGCTGGTGATCATTTCTGAAGACCTCGACGGCGAAGCGCTGGCCACTCTGGTGGTAAACAAGCTGCGCGGGTCCCTGAATGTGTGTGCCGTCAAAGCTCCCGGATTCGGTGATCGCCGTAAGGCTATGCTCGAAGATATCGCTATCCTCACTGGTGGGCAGGTGATCTCCGAAGAGCTCGGCTTTACCCTTGAGAACGCTACCCTCGACATGCTCGGAACTGCCAAGCGTGTAGTGGTGGACAAAGACAACACCACGATCGTAGATGGTGCTGGCAGCGAAGAAGATATCCAGAACCGGGTCAAGACTATCCGCACCCAGATCGAAGATACCAGCAGCGAATACGATCGTGAGAAGCTGCAGGAGCGTCTGGCTAAACTGGTAGGCGGCGTCGCAGTGGTCAAGGTTGGTGCTTCCACTGAGACCGAGATGAAAGAGAAAAAAGCCCGGGTTGAAGATGCTCTGCACGCGACCCGCGCCGCTGTAGCTGAAGGGGTTGTCCCCGGTGGTGGCGTGGCACTGCTGCGCTGCATCAAAGCGGTGGAAAAGACTAAGGTTACCGGTGAGCAGGCTTTTGGGGTACAGATTGTGAAGCGTGCTCTGGAAGAGCCCCTGCGTCAGATCGCCTGCAACGCAGGGCTGGAAGGCTCCATCGTGGTAAACGAAGTTCTGGCCCACGAAGGTGCGTACGGTCTGAATGCGGCTACGGAAAAGTACGAGGACCTGCTCGAAGCCGGGGTTCTCGATCCTACCAAGGTTACCCGCAGTGCCCTGCAGAACGCAGCTTCCATTGCAGGCCTGATGTTGACCACCGAAGCCTGCATTGCCGACATCCCCGAAGAGAACAATGCTCCGGCGATGCCTGGCGGCATGGGCGGAATGGGTGGCATGGGCGGCATGATGTAGTGCGACGAGAGAGTCGCGCAGGAAGCTAGCCTGCTCAGGTACTACGTTAGTAGCGGGGGGCATTATGCCCCCCGCAAAAACTAACCGCGGGGCTCAAATATGAGTCGCGAGAACCCTGACAAACTAGCATATCCCGGTATCCGGGCTTTTATTGCCCGGACCCGATGATCACTCAAATGAGTGATAAATTATATGGGGATGTGGCAATAAAACCAATATCCCCCAAATGAGAAGGGGTATCTTTGCAACTTGATTTTTACTATCAAGAAGTAGCAAAAACCCCTCATAATGGAAACGACGAGCAAGTCTCGTTGATATCCATCAAACAAAGAGTGGGCATAACTGCTGCAACGCAAAGAGACCCACTAAAAACAGGTGTCACTCTTAATCCGAATGCTCTCGGATTAAGAAGGTCATTCCTGCCAAATGTGCAGATGGTGGCAAAGAAGCGACCATCTCCTCTCAAATCATGGGATATTCTCTATAGCTCTTATTATCTTAAGCTATAGCGCGGAGACTCATGGACTTATGCTAGCAGCTAGCAAAGCCTGCCGGCGTAAGCCAATTCTTGCATTGTCTCAACCAGCAACATCGGTAGCGAGACCAGTTGTCCGACCAACTGTAGCCTAAGGTTAGTGCGTCACCGGTAACGGTGAGGTGCGAAGCAACCTGACAATGTACCCCTGCATCCGCAGTTCCTGACAGTCGTGAGACATCAGGAAGATACTACCAGCGACACGGTGGTTGAGGGGCTAGGCTGGATGGTATGGTTAACACAAGTGAACTGCTGATAAACACCGTCAACCGCACGGAGCCAAATGTCGCTGACAGGCTTCAACCAAAAGGTATGTGGCAGGTCTACCCTCTTACATCTAGGGTAGCGTCGGCATAACTGTCATCGGTGGATAGGCAGAACCTAACCCATTCATGTGTAAAAATTGGAACTCGGTAAGCCCGTTGTTTTGCCCCAAAGGGCAGGAAAGCCGTAAGGCAATCTGTTAAGACAGCGGGTAAAGGATGCCGGAAAAAGCGAACGCCCGGTTGTAATGATCGGAATAAGAGCAGTTGCTCCAATCCGAAAGGATGCAGACTTCCGGCAGGTCTTTATGCGTGTGAATACGTGTAAAGCTCTCAAAAATCGGATCGGCTTAAATCGATCCCAAATCAGAACCCCCGAAGGGAAGAGAAACACATCTTTCCTTCGGGGGAGACGTGCGTCTTTTGTCCTAGGGTGTTCCAACACAGGAGGACAGCAAGATGAGCACAGAAAAACAGATGCCTGCGTCTTCCCATTTTCC
Organism: uncultured Desulfuromonas sp.; assembly: GCA_964444945.1. Lineage (GTDB taxonomy): Bacteria > Desulfobacterota > Desulfuromonadia > Desulfuromonadales > Desulfuromonadaceae > JAIVHC01. The sequence continues at coordinate 20,200 of CAYUJC010000015.1, read as the reverse complement.
AGACAACTGGCATGCCATCAACTGGTATCTGGTTCAAAGGAAAGTGAGAGGGCTACAGGTCAGGATCACTCAGGCGACCAAAAAGGGTCAATGGAGACGAGTTACACAACTCCAAAGATTATTGACCCGCTCGTTTGCTGCCAGAGCATTGGCAGTCAGACGAGTCACCGAAAACCGGGGCAAGAAAACGCCCGGAGTAGATGGGGAATTGTGGAGCACCCCAGGCTCCAAATGGAAAGCCATAGAACGGCTTAAAAGGACTGGATATCGTCCTAAGCCGTTACGTCGGGTTTATATTCCAAAGTCAAACGGCAAAAGTCGTCCATTGGGAATTCCGACGATGTTGGATAGAGCTATGCAGGCGCTTTACCTGCTGGCTCTGGAACCGGTCTCAGAAACAACCGCAGACCGGAACAGCTATGGCTTCCGCCCACAGCGCAGCACGGCGGACGCGATTGAGCAATGCTTTATAAATCTCAGCCGCAAAAACTCAGCCGAGTGGGTATTGGAAGGCGATATCAAGGGATGCTTCGACAATATCAGTCACGACTGGCTGCTTGCCAATATACCATTGGACAAACAAGTACTCAGAAAATGGCTGAAAGCGGGTTACATGGAGTCAAACCGCTTGAATCCGACAGATGCCGGGACTCCTCAGGGAGGTATTATCTCGCCGGTGTTGGCAAACCTTGCTCTTGATGGATTGGAAGGTGTGCTCGAGGAACATTTCGGGAAGAAAAACACCAAGAAAAGCTACAAGACCAAGATCAACTATGTACGTTACGCAGATGACTTCATTATTACTGGCATCTCAAAAGAGCTGCTGGAAAAAGAAGTCAAACCCCTCGTTGAAGCCTTTATGGCAGAGCGCGGGTTGCAACTTTCACCTGAAAAAACGGTGATAACGCATATCTCTGACGGGTTCGACTTTCTTGGTCAAAATAACCGTAAGTACAACGGCAAAATGCTTATCAAGCCAAGCCGGAATAACATGCGGAATCTTTTGACCAAAGTGCGGGACGTGATTAAACGGAATCCGACGATTCCTGCAGATGTTTTGATAAGACAGCTCAATCCTATTTTGAGAGGATGGGCTAATTATCATTGTCATGTGGTAGCCAAGGAAACTTATAATTACGTCGACTATCGTGTCTGGAAAATGCTCTGGCAATGGTGCCGACGGCGACATTCTAACCGCCGCAAACGCTGGATTAAAGAGAAATACTTTGAAAAAGCAGGCAATCGAAGTTGGACGTTCCAGAGTGTCGCGAAAGATGGCGAGAAACATACGCTGATTTACACAAACGACACGCCCATAAAGCGGCATACTAAGATTAAATCCGAAGCGAATCTATACGATCCGCAATGGGAGATTTATTTCGAAAACCGGCTAGAGCGGCTTTGGAAAGACTCTTATGTGGTCAGAAGAAAGCTTTGGACGGAGCAGGACAAGCGTTGCTTGGTCTGTCACCATCTTATCAACCAAGGAACAGGGGGTGATATTCACCATCTGGTTCCGCGTGTTGATGGGGGAAGTGATAAACGCTCCAACTTGGTATTGTTGCACCCCACCTGCCATGCGCAGCTACATGCTGTCGGTTTAAAGGTGAGGAAGCCGGTTCGGTCATAGACCGGGCTTATAAAGGCTTGAGCCGTATGCGGGGAAACTCGCACGTACGGTTCTGAGGGGAGGGGAAACCAGCAATGGTTTCTCCTTACCCGACATCATCCCCCCTGTCAGGTAAGTAGTTAAGTAATGCATAAGCAACAAGCCCCTCCCTGCGTGGAGGGGCTTTTTGCGTTGGGGCTGCTAAGCGCCAGGTGCTATAGTGGACGGTCATAGTAAATGACCAGTATGGAATACCAATATGAGGAGATAGAAGATCTTCTGCATATTTACGAAGCCGGAGGCTATCCAAGTTGACCCAAAGCAGAGCCAAACACCACAGCCGCACCAAACGCCACCCCAGCGCCAATAAGGAAGCAGCCACAGGCTCGCTGACACCGGGGCCACAACCGTCAGCAGATACAGTGACGGCGGAACTCCTCGCCCCTGCCGGGAGTATGGAGGCGTTTTTTGCAGCTCTGGAAGCGGGTGCCGATGCGGTTTATTGCGGCCTGCGCTCATTTTCAGCGCGGGCGAAGGCGAAGAACTTCTCTCCGCAGGATCTGACCGCGATGACGGCATACGCGCATTCGCACGCGCGTAAAGTGTTTGTAACCATCAATACCCTCATCAAAGAAGCGGAGCTGCCGGAGTTGGTGGAGATGCTCGCTGCCGTCAGCGCGGCACAGGTGGATGGGGTAATTCTGCAGGATATGGCGGTGTGGCGATTGGCGCGGGAATATTTCCCCGAAATTGAACTTCACGCCTCTACCCAGATGACCGTGCATAACGCCGCCGGGGTAAAGCAGCTGGAGCAGATGGGCTTCGAACGCGCGGTGCTTGCGCGTGAACTCAGCCTGGAGGAGATTGCCCATATCCGCTCACAGACGCGGATGCAGCTGGAGCATTTTATCCACGGCGCCATGTGTTTCAGTTTTTCCGGCCAGTGCATGTTTTCCTCTTACCTGGGGGGAAAGAGTGGCAATCGCGGGCGCTGCGCCCAGCCCTGCCGCCGGCGTTACAGCGTCGGGGGTAAACATGGGTACTACTTCTCTCCCAATGATCTGTCAGTTATAGATCTGCTGCCGGAGCTGGCGCAGGCCGGGGTGAGCAGCTTCAAGATTGAAGGGCGGATGAAGAGCGCCGAATATGTGTCCAACGTGGTGGGGGCCTACCGCATGGTGATGGATGCCCCGCCGGCACAGCGTGCCGCCGCCGGAGAAGAGGCGCGCCAGCTGCTGAAGTATTCGTTTGGGCGCACCCCGACGCAGGGTTTTCTTGGCGGGGAGCAGTCGGCGGATATGGCGACCCCGCAGCGGCGCGGCTCCACCGGGCGCTTTTTGGGAGATGTAACCCGTGCGGACGGTGGGCGCTTGAGTTTTAAAAGCCGGGATAAGGTGCGCCTGGGCGACCGGATCCGCGTGCAGCCACGCAATGATCAGGTAGGAACCGCGTTCACCCTCAAACAGTTATTTGCCCCGAAGGGGAAGACCAACGTCCTGGGCCCGGGGCTGGTAAGTGTAGCGACTCCGTTCAAGGACCGCTTCCGTGTCGGCGATGCGGTGTACAAGGTCTCATCACAGCAGGCTTTTTCCATGAGCGACGCGGCGTGCAGACGCCGCCTGCAGCAGGTGCAGCCGCCGCCACAGCCGCTGAACCTTACGGTTCAATTGCAGGGGGAGAGCCTGGTGCTGCATGCCCGGATTGCCGGCCTGGAGTGGACACGCACCTATGCGGTGGAATCATTCCCGGCGCAGCAGAGTCCGCTGGATGTCGCAACCCTGACCCAGGTGTTTGACCAGAGTGGTGCATACCCTTTTTCTCTGCAGGAACTGCGCGCCGAAGATTTACCCGCCGTGATTATCCCGCCAAAGCAGCTTAAGCAGATCCGGCGTGAATTCTATGCCGAGCTGGGCAGCGACCTGGCCGCAGAGCTGACCCGACAGCGTAACCAGCAGCGCCGCCGCGCCCTCGAAGGGTTGCACCCCACCGCGGAGGGGGAAGATTTTACCCCGGATACCACCTTGATTGTGAAGGACTTGCGTGAAATGCGCGCGGCCCAGACCCCGGGGGTGGATCGGGTCATTGTCCCCCTCAGCGCTGCGGTGCTGCACCGGCATTGGAAGGTGTCCCCGCGGCTGCGCCGCAGCGTGGTGTGGGATATCCCCTTTATTGTATTTGACCGCGACTGGGAGGGGCTGCAACAGGCGGTGCACTATCTTATCGGCGCCGGGTTTGATCAGTTCCGTCTCAACAATATCAGTCATTTTCGGCTGTTCAGTAAACACCCGGAGATGAAGCTGGAGGGCAGTTATCGCCTGTTCTGCCTCAACAGTCAGGCGGCGCGAGTCTGGCGCCAGCTCGGGGTGCAGAGCGGCGAGCTTTATCCAGAGGATGATGCCAGCAACATGGCGGCAGTATTGGAGCACAGCAAGGTGTTGCCGCTGCGAGCGCTGGTCTATTCCAGCGTCACCATGCTGACCTCCAGAATTAAAATCCCTGGGGTAAAAGGGGACAAGCCCCTGGTCTCGGACCGTGGAGATAACTATCGGGTGCGCACCAGCGCCGGACTGACGGTGCTCAGTGCGCAGCAGGATTTCTCTTTGAGTGAGCGTTATCGGGAACTTGCCGCGCTGGGATGTCGAGGCGCCATCCTGGATATCTCCCATCTGGGGGCATTCGGCCAGGAGGGGAAAGCAGTGCTGGACGCATTCCAGCAGGGGCGAAAAATTCCCGCTACAACCCCATTTAACTACGAGAGAGGCCTTGAGTGAATCCTGCGCATTGCCGGAAGTACTTGAGGGAAAGTATAGCACTTAAGTGAATGAAATAAATAGAGTTACAGCAAGTGGAAAGGGGCGAGAGCATGGAGATTGATGCAGAGTTTGTAGCGCAGATGAAGCGGGTTCTGGCGGCAGTAGAGCAGATTCTGCCTCAGGTGGTGGAGCCCGTGGACTGGAACACGACGCTGGCGGCAAGCTGGCGCAGCCATACGGTGGCGGGGTATCTCGAAGCGTTACCGCACACAACCCAGACCCGCCTCGAAGACCTGTTGGGGATCGAAGCGCAGAAAACCCTGGCGGCCGACAATACTGCCCAGTTTGTCGCCGGGCTGCCAGCGAACAATGTGTTGCTCTGGGGCTCGCGCGGCACAGGCAAGTCTTCGCTGGTGCGGGCGCTGCTGCATGAATACTCCGATGCAGGGTTGCGCGTAGTCCAGGTGGATAAGGATGACCTGCCCCATCTGCCCGACATTTTTGCCCAGATCAAGGATGAACCCTATCGTTTTATTGTCTTCTGCGATGATCTCTCGTTTGAGGCGGGGGAACGCAGCTACAAGGTGTTGAAGAGCGCCCTTGATGGCTCCGTCTATTCAGCGCCGCCCAATTGCCTTATCTACGTTACCTCCAATCGGCGCTATCTCATCACGCAGTACGATTATGACAACCTGGGGAACCACATGAAAGGGGGAGAGATTCGCGCCTCGGAGAGTATAGAAGAAAAAAGTTCTCTGGCAGATCGCTTCGGGCTGTGGGTCTCCTTCGATTCCTTCAGTCAGGAGCAGTACCTGCACGTGGTACGCCAGTGCATAGAGCGGCTGTGCAGCGAGTTGGGGCGAACCCTCCCTTGGACCCAGGCCTGTGAAGATGCGGCGCTTAAATGGTCGCACGACAAAAGTAAGCGCTGCGGGCGTACCGCGTTTCAGTTCGCGCGGCGCTGGGTGGGGATGGAGCTGCGCAAACAGAGCGGCGCTGCTCTCGCATGAATCTTGTGCACTCCAGGTGCAGTTACATGTATAGCAGGACCAGGTTCAACAGCCCGATAAGGAAACCGAGCAGCGCACCGAACAGATTAATATAGCGAAATTGCTCCCGCATGATCCCCATCAACAGCTCTTCGACCTGCAGGATATCTAGATTGTTGACCTTTTCCTCGACCATGCGCGCTATGTTCAGCCCTTCAATCAGCGGGGGCATCTCCTTTTTCAACACCAGAATAAACTGGCGCATCAAGCCTTCGTACAACTCTGCGCGCGCGTCGCTGGGGATATATTCCGCCAGGACCCCCAGGGGGCGCTCGTAAACCAGATTGCGCGCCTGGCGCTCCATCCACACACTGCTGGTGCGGGAAAAGGTGGTAGAGCGCAGATATGTAAGGATATGGCGGCTGATCCCGACACCGAGGTGGCGCGCGCGGGAGCGGGGCGTGTTGCCGAGGAAGGGGGCGCTCAGCTCGCCGAGGGTGCGTTGCCCATTGTGCTTAAAGGCGGTATCCAGCAGTTCCAGGGCACGGCTCTGCATCGATTCCGCCGTAAGAAATGTGCAGGCCGCCCTGCTCAGATGATGTTTGAGCTCGGTTACCTCCGCATAACTCAACCCCTTGATCCACTCTGCCACCGGACGCCGCAGCAGCTCTTCCATCCGGTCCTGCACTACCGCCCCTATGCTCTCCAGCGCGGCCTCGGTCTGCAGCCACTCTTCCATGCTGTCCAGGGCTTTGTCGATGAATCCCGGCAGGCGCGCATAGATTATATTCATGTCAAACAGTGCACCTACCAGCGCTGCGAGCCCTTCCACTGAAGCGATGAGGGTGTCTACCCCCTCGCGCGCCATCTGCTCAAGCTGGGTGCGGTTTGCGCCGCTACGCATAGCACGTATCAGTTCGGTGCCCAACCCTGGAATCTGCGCCTGGATTTTTTCGGTCAGTATTCTCTTGAGATCCGCAGGGAGCAGAGTATCGAGACTTTTATCGCTTGCAAGGGCCCGCTCGAGCAAGGTGTCGAACCAGCGTTCCATCTGGGCTCTGGTTTCGGGTTGTTTCAACCACTGCCGTAAGGAGGTACCGATGCTCTCGCGCAGCTGGCGATAATGCTCTGGGCCGAGAACCTGACGCAGTTCGCGTTCGAGTAAATGTTCGACCGCCTGGGTACTTAATTTTTCTATGCGCTGCGCAAAAAGGGCAGACTGAAGCATGGAACCAATCATGCTCCCTGCCCTCGTACTGAGATGTTTGAGGATGTTAGCAATACGGCGCTGCAGCCGCCGGGGCACAAGGGTGATGGGAGCCCCGAGGGGGCGCTGCATGAAGGTGTCCATCTTCTGCGCCAGCGCCTGATACACCTGGGTGCGAAACTCCGGTTTATCGAGGGTGCGTCCTACATCTGCGGAGGTGAGGAGGTGTTCCCCCACCATCAGCCCCATTTTGCGCGCCAGATCTCCCCGCCGGGAGGGGATGATGCCGGGAGTCATAGGGATACGCACCCCCAGGAGATACCAGGGGCGCAAGGGGCGGAACAGCATGCGGATCGCTATGTAGTTGGTGACATAGCCGATCAAAGCCCCCAGCAAGGGGGGGAGCAGAAAAGGAATATATGGTTTTATCGCGGTAAGCATCGTATGCCTGTTTAAGCCGGAGGTTGGAATCAGACGTTGGGGCTGAATCGATTCAGATAAATGCGCTCCGCAGGTAAAGTAGCCGCTGCGTGGCCATCTTTTTTTTCTGCCGGGGTGCCTATCCCTATGATGGTATGGACCTGCATCTGTGCGGGTATCTGCAGGAGCGCACGCACATAGGTTCCCGCGTCGGTATCTTCATTGTGCTGTCGCTCTCTTATCTGCACCCAGCAACTGCCCAGGCCCAGGTCGGTGGCACCAAGGTGGAGCAGGGTCGCCGCCACCGAGCAATCTTCGATCCATACATCACTGCGCTGCGGGTCAGCGCAGATAACCACGGCAAGAGCGCATTGTTGTAGAAAAGCGCTCCCATGGGTCTTGGCCTGACTTAGCGCGTGCAATATGTCTGCTGCGGTGACAAAAATAAAATGCCACGGCATCAGCGCCCGCGACGACGGGGAGCGCAGCGCGATCTCCTGCAGGCACTCCAACTGCGCCGAGGTGAGGGGTTCGGGGGTGAATTGGCGGATACTGCGGCGTTTGCGCAGAAGTTCCAGGGTTTTGAGCATCACGTTCCTCCCAATGCAGATATATGTACAGGGTGTTTGGACCAGATTCCATATATGAAAATAGCAAAAAAAACCCGCTATAACATACGCATTATGCATATGTTATAGCGGGCTACAGAGAATAGATAGTACATTGCAACAAGAATAAATACAAACACAACCAGATAGTTGTCAGGTAGTTACCGCGGTTGTGGAATTCGGAGCGGCCAGAGAAAAGATTAGCGGCAGGGCTGTAATAAAATAAATATTACATAACAATTAACATCAGCCCTGCCGTATCCATTTCATCACATTACAATAGATCCCGGCATGAATTCCGGCATAACAGGTCCGCTTTAACAGGCGCAGCGGAAATTGCATAGCAAGTGGTACATAGCAAGTGGTGCGATAATTATAAAAAGCCTCAGATCTCAGGCGCAATAACTTGTGGGAAAGAGGTTTTGGCTTTAATCCGCTTCAAGCGGTTGCTGCAGGAATTGTTTTATAGCTTCTGTGATCGGGCCGGATACGCCCCAGAGCAGCCATATCCCCAAGCGGTCGAGCTTGACCTGGTACTCTCGCTGAATGCCGGAGCAGATAACACCGTGAACTTTCTGCTGCGCCAGCCAGGTACAGGCATCTTCTCCCTGTGGACAAACCCGCTCCTCTTTGAAGCGGTATGTGCCGGAGCTGAAATCTGCCTCGAGCATGCTGAATGTGCTTGCACCATCGAAGCGCGGGAAAACCCGGCCATCGTAACAGGGGATAGCTATGTGTACCGTTTTCGAGTTCATAATATGGTGCATTGCACTGCATAACCCGTGCCATGGGGTGTAAATGTCTGAAGGAAGCTTAAATACAGGAGGTTGTGCTGATTTGAATTTCAGAGGGTCGTTGTCTGCATGTTGCGCGTGCAACATATGGAACGGACGGGATTGTGCAGAATGCCACCAGTTGGCGCTTTGCTGCGTTGCAGGGCCCTTGCAGCGTTTTTGCAACGTTGCAACGCCGGTTTAGTTGAGGTTATGTTTCTTGAGCCAGCGCCACAAAGTGGTGCGGTCAATTCCCAGGTGTTGGGCTATTCTGGATTTTCTACCGTCGAAGCGCCGCAGCAGTTGGGTGAGCTCACCCGCGCTGATTCCCGCACCAGCTGTAGGCAGAGCGGTTTTTTCGGGAATTTGGGGCAAATGCCCCTGTTCGATCTGGGTGCTGCGACACAGGATGACGGCGCGTTCGACAATGTTTATCAACTCTCGTACATTGCCGGTGTATTGATGGGTCAGGAGCAGTTCCAGCGCATCAGGGCTGAAGCCGTGGATTCTTTTCCCGTGTTTTTTGCAGAAGCGTTCCAGGCTGATATCCAGTAGCAGGGGGATATCCTCCTGGCGCTCATTCAGAGGCGGGATCTTCAGGGTGACAATGTTCAGGCGGTAGAACAAGTCACGCCGGAAACGTTTCTGCTCTACTAGCTCAGCCAGATCATGATGGGTTGCGGTGATAAAACGCACATTGGCAACTTTGGTTTCGTCGCTGCCCAGCGGCTGGTATTCACGGTTTTCCATAACCCGCAGCAGTTTCACCTGCAGGGAGAGGGGCAGATCCCCGATCTCGTCCAGAAACAGCGTTCCCCCTTCGGCGCTGGCCAGGCGCCCCTGTCGATCCATGATTGCGCCCGTGTAAGCCCCTTTGCGCACTCCGAAAAATTCAGCTTCCAGCAGCTGCTCCGGCAGGGCACCGCAATTTATCACCACCATGGAGGCTTCTTTGCGTGCGCTCAGATTGTGCAGGGCGCGGGCAAACAGCTCTTTTCCAGTGCCGCTCGCCCCTTGAAGCAGCACTGTTACGTCACTTGCCGCTACATCCGGTATAATATCAAACAGTTGCTGCATCTTATGATTGCGGCTGATCATCTCCTGAAAACTGAATTTTCTGTGGATTTCGCCACTTAAGGCATGTAGCTGAGACAGGTCACGGAAGGTCTCCACCCCGCCGATAGTTTCCCCTTCGAGGTTCAGCAAGACTGCCGTATTTACCGAAATGGGGATTTCCCGATTGAGCTGATCCAGAATGGTCACTTCCCGATTGTTGATGTTCCTGCCGCTGACGATCGCCTGGCGCAGGGGGCAGTTGTCGAAACAGGCATTGGTGCGGAATATTTCACGACAGGGTTGTCCCAGCGCTTTTTCACGCGGAACCCCGGTGATCTTTTCGGCGCCGCGGTTGAACAGGGTGATGTGCATATCGTTATCCACCGTGAACACCCCATCGGAGACACTGTCCAGGATGGTTTGCAAGTGCGCTAGGTCGGTGCGGATCTCCTGTATCTCTGGCAGATGCATTCTAACTCCCGCTTCGTTGATTTTTCTGGGACTAAGGGGGGTCTATTCCGTGACGCGGCTAAACCCCATAGGACTTATGGGCGCATGGAAAATGTACGTACAAGCGAGTATAGCGTGTTTACCTTCCCTTGTTAAAGGTCTATTTGGGCGGCTCAACAGAGGTTCAGCTGAGGCAGACTTACTATGAAGTCTGAATGATCGGCAGGGATGTTGGTGTCGCAGGTGGGCGGGTTGACTAGAATGATACACATGGACTGGATGGGTAACTCGAATATTGAACGGGAGGTGAGTGCGATAAGTTCCGGAGCATGCAGCAGGTTTGTGCGCGAGCTTTGCGCGCTTTTCCGGCGGAAAGCTTACTCTTTTTCTCATGGGTTGTCAAAAGAGCAACAGAGGAAAAATCATTTACATTTATTTTTGTTCAAGTGCAATGTATTTTAAGACAAATTTTGCTTCTTGAAGAGTGGTTGCATATGTCTAAAATTGAGGGACTGAGGGGGAAAATGTTCAGATCTATAGTCAGATCTATAGTGATATTGCTGACTTTGCTGGCAGCTGGATGTGGGCATCACGGTAATGCGGCCAGTCGCGGCGCCGGAAAGCTTGTTGCCGTGGTGGTCGATCCGGGCCTTACAGAGGAGTTGGACGGCACTGAGATGGCTCAGTATCAGCAGGTGGCGGACTTCATGCGGAAGGATCTGGTCTCGCGCCTGCAACGCCAGGGGTACAGCGTGGAGACCCTGAAGGAGCGCGCCGATTTCGTTTCAGGGTATGAGCAGCATCTGCTGGCGGTTAAAATTGCGCGCTACAGGTCTGGAAACAAGACGGCGCGGATATCGGGAGGTTTTGGTGCCGGCTCCACGAGCCTGGATATTTCTTACCGCATTGTCGCTGCAAGCGGGCGCACCCTGAAAACAGCCACTGACGGTGTTGGTTGCAGCCGGGACTGGAATTATTGCTGCCGTGCTCTCAATGAACGGATGGTGAAGGTTCTGGGGGTAGAGCTATCCGTGCTTGACTGATCCGGGCTTCGCTCCCATATCCGCCTCCATATCCAAGAAGGGCGACTGGCAGCGATCCCAAACCTCAATGCCGATTTGCGTATTTTTGCTGCCGCTCTGCCCGTCACGGTTTCTGTCTGCTGTCTTGTTCTTATTCAATCAATGTACCGTTTGTTTCGCTCTTCCTGCGCTCCAGGTACAGGGGCATGGCCTCGTTAATGATCCTGCGCAGAAGCGGTACCTAGGCTATCACAGCCATCATGCCCTGACCGTTTCACTTCCTCTTGAATTGCGTTACAATCCTTCAGACAGGGTACGGGTTTATCTCCTCTATGGGTGGTTTTGGTGATTCAGCCAAAGAGGTTAACCGTGACCTGTCTTTTTGGTGGGCCTGCATGAATTTACAGAAACAATGATGCACTGACGCACACCCTGACGAAGGATAGTGGTGGAAGTGCAACGCCGGCGTAAATTATACGCAAACCATTAAGCAAAACAAGTTGTTCACCTGCGTGCGTTTGCGAATCTATCTGTTAGAATAGCCTGAAAGGGCAATGTTTACCAAGGGAGACCCAAGAGAAAACCCTCAGAGGAGAAAATACATGCCATATGTAAACATTAAAATAACCAGAGAAGGTGCTACTCCGGAACAAAAAGCACGCCTGATTGCAGGTGCGACCCAGCTGCTGGTGGATGTGCTGGGCAAGAACCCCGCAACTACGGTTGTGGTTATAGATGAGGTGGATACTGATAATTGGGGCGTGGGAGGAGAAAGTATCACTGTCAGACGCAAGGCGGGAAAGTGAACATCCCTGTTTAAACAGGAGGTTCGCACTTTTCTCTAGTTACACTGGTGGTGAGTAATTCCATTTGTATATATTAATGCCTTGGCAAATTTTTATGAAATTACATCGTACAGATGGATTAATTCTATGGTATAAGTATTAATAGATTAAATGGGTCGCGAGTGAAATATTTCAAGTTGGAGGAGTTATGCAAACTAAGATAAATGGGACAAAATTTCACTATATAGAGGGTGGGAACCCGGCAGCGGCCTCCGTTGTTTTTATTCACGGGTTTCCCTTCAGCAGTGCCATCTGGAAAGATCAGCTCAAAGCGCTGGGGAATGACTACCACTATGTGGCGTACGATTTTCGCGGCATGGGCAACAGTGCTTTAGGGGATGGACAGTACACGTTAGAGGGGCATGTGGACGATTTGATCGCCATGCTCGACTATCTGGAGATTGAGCAGGCGATTGTGGTGGGGCTCTCCATGGGTGGATATATCGCCCTGCGCGCACTGGAACGCAATCCGGAACGGTTTCTCGGGGTGGCATTGTGCGATACCCAGAGCAAGGCAGATGACAACGCTGCCAAGCTGAAACGTGCGACCGGGGCGAAAGCAGTCAAGCAGGATGGCGCCGCAGCATTTGCCGCAGGGTTCGTCGAAGCTGTTTTTACCCGGACATCCCTGGAGAATAATGTACCTGCGGTGGGGTTTATTAAGGATTTGATCAGCGCCACCAATCCGCTGGCGATAGCCGGCAACCTTATTGCCATGGCCGGACGCCCCGACACTACAGAATCCTTGCAGAATATTTCCATCCCCACCTTGATCCTGGTGGGGGAGGAAGATGCCCTCACCACTCCAGATACGGCGCGCGCTATGCACGCACAGATTAAAGGCTCGGAGCTGCATCTGGTGCCGCAGGCGGCACATCTGAGCAATCTGGAAAATCCAGAGTTTTTCAATGCGCGCCTGCTGGAGTTTCTGCAAAAAATCTAGCGGACAAGGTGCTCCGGTAAAACTTTTAAAAGGCGGGCTGTGCGCAAAAAAGAAGCGCAGAGCCCGCCTTTTAAATTATTATCCAGCCAGGCACTCTAGGCATGTTGCTTTCCCTGCTGCTATTATGTTTCTTCCAGGGTATAGGCGGTTATGCTGAAGGAATGACGTTGGTGAATGTTAAAGAGGAAAAATCAGGGGAGAAATCTCTCCCTGTTGATAAAATCATCCAGCCGCTGCGCGCTGCGCTGGCACATAATCCCTGCGTGGTGCTGCAGGCAGAGCCCGGCGCGGGTAAAACCACGCGGGTGCCGCTGGCACTGCTGGATGAAGCGTGGCTTGAGGGGAGAAAGATTCTTCTGCTGGAACCACGGCGTCTGGCGGCAGTGCATGCGGCACGTTACATGAGTGAACAACTGGGAGAAAAGCCAGGGCAGACCGTGGGCTATACCATCCGCCACGAACGCGCGGTGAGTAGTACCACGCGCATCGAGGTTGTCACCGAAGGGGTGTTGACCCGGCGGCTGCAGCAGGACCCTGAACTTGGCGAGGTTGGGCTGGTTATCTTCGATGAGTTTCACGAGCGCAACCTTCACAGCGACCTGGGGCTGGCTCTGAGCTGGGATGTGCAGCAGAGTCTGCGCCCCGATCTGCGCCTGTTGCTGATGTCCGCCACCCTGGATACCGCGCGTATCACCCAGCGGCTGGGGCAATGTCCGGTGCTGCACAGTAAAGGGCGCAGCTATCCAGTCAGTGTGTTTTATCGCGAGGCTGGGTCTGCATCTCTGCCCGCGCAGGTGTGCCACGCCGTGCACGAGGGGTTGCAGCATCCTGGGGATATTCTGGTGTTTCTCCCCGGCGCGGGGGAGATAAATCGGTGTGCGGGCGCATTAAAGCAGCAGGCCTGGGCACAGAAACTCCAGATTATGCCCCTGTACGGTGCGCTCTCGTTCGCGCAACAACGCAGCGCACTTGTGCCGGGGCAAGGGCGCAAGGTGGTGCTGGCGACCAATATTGCGGAGACCAGCCTCACCATCGATGGGGTCGGAATCGTGGTGGACAGTGGCCTTGAACGGCAGCTGGAGTTTGACCCCGCGCGGGGGATGGAACGCCTCCCCACGCGCCGGATATCTCAGGCCAGTGCGATCCAGCGTGGCGGACGTGCGGGCCGCCAGGGGCCAGGTTTTTGTTACCGCCTCTGGAGTGAGCCCGTGCAACAGGGGCTTGCGTTGCACCAGGTTCCTGAAATCATGCGCACCGATTTAAGTGCCATGGCGCTGGAGCTGGCGGCCTGGGGGGTACAGGATCCTGAAGCCTTGCGCTGGATAGATCCGCCACCAGCGGCGCATATGGGGGCGGCGTTCACGCTGCTGCACGAACTTGGAGCGCTGGATCGCGAGCGGCGCTTGACCCCGATAGGGCGTAAAATGGTGACTCTACCCCTCCATCCGCGCCTGGCGCGGCTGGTAATGGCAGCGGCAGATCCGCACGAACAGGAACTGGCGTGTCGCATTGCCACCATTCTGGACGCACCGCAGCTGTTTCGGCATGGACTGCGCCAAGGGAGTTGCCACGGGGAGAGGGCCCGCCCGGAGGATAGCCGTTCCACCGATTTGCTGGATACTCTGGAACAGTGGCGTCCCACGCGGACGGCTCCAGCAGAAGCGCAAGGGGGGCGCGGACCCTGGTGGCAGGCGGATCGCAACCTGCATGTATTGAAGCAGCGCCTTGGGTTGAAATCTCCCCTCAATTCAGCCGCAGCGGTGACATTCACGCCCGCTGGCGGTGCGGCGTCACAGATAGGACGTCTGCTGTTATATGCGTACCCCGAGCGTATCGCCCACCGGCGCGCGGGGAGCCGCGAGCGCTATCTGCTGCGTAGCGGCAAGGGAGCGTGTCTCGCGCCCCGCACGCGCATAACGGCGGCGGAGTGGTTGGTGGCGGCGGAACTCGAACACGGCCACGGGGCGGAAGCGCTGATTCGCATGGGTTTTGCGCTGGAACTGGAGCAGATATGCCAGGTATTTGACGCCGAGATCAGGGTAGAAGCGGAAACCAGCTGGGACAGCAGCGGTGCGCGGGTGACAGCGCGGCGCTGCAGGCGCCTCGGGAGTCTGGTGCTGCAACAGGAGCCGGTGAAGCTGGACGCTACCCGCGCCCTGCACCTGATGCTCGCACAGATCCGGACGCGTGGACTCGATGCCCTGCCGTGGACCCCTGCGAACACCCAGCTGTATGCGCGCATCTGCTTTGTCGCGCGCCACAAGTTGGTGCCAGACTGGCCGCCGGTGGGGAAAACCGCGCTGTTAGCGCGCCTGGAGGATTGGCTTGCCCCGTTTCTGTCCGGCGTGACCAGCATGGCCGCGCTCAAGCAGGTAGATCTTGGCGCGGCGCTGCAAAGTATGCTGAGCTGGGAGCAGCAGCGCCAGCTTGATTCCATGGCGCCGGAGTGGTTCCGGGTGCCGAGTGGCTCTAATGTGCGTATCGACTATGGCTCCATTGACGGCGGGGATTCCGCCAATTTCGTTGATCCTCCCCAGCCGCGCCTGGCGGTAAAGCTGCAGGAGATGTTCGGCCTGCGCCACACCCCGACCGTCGGCAACGGCCAGATTCCAGTGCTCATCGAATTGCTTTCCCCGGCGCGGCGTCCTATCCAGACCACCACCGACCTGGAAAATTTCTGGGCCAGCACCTACGCCGAGGTTAAAAAAGAACTCAAAGGGCGGTATCCCAAGCACCCCTGGCCCGAAGATCCAACGCTAGCTCTACCGCAGCGTGGGGTGAAACGCCGCTCTTAAAACGCTGCGGATGAAAATTTATAACATTATGTAATGTCGTGATATTGTTTGGCTGTTCAGTTTGGCCACCTCTATGAATCCTGAACATGTTTATGCCGTAGCTGGCAGCAATGGAGTAGAGTACGTATGAGTAAGGCGCAAATATTTCTTCTCCTTGTCCTCCTGACCGCGTTCCCGCCGCTGGCGACCGATATGTACCTGCCCGCCATCCCCATGCTGCAGCAGCGCTGGGATCAGCCCCTGATGGTGATCAATCTCACCCTGATCGTATTCTTTTTCAGTTATTGTCTTTTCCTCCTTATCTACGGACCCCTGTCGGATCGTTTCGGGCGCCGGCCGCCGTTGTTGGGGGGGATTGCCCTGTTTGTAGGAGCCTCGGTGCTCTGCGGTCTGGCCGACAGTGTTGCGGTGCTGATTTTCGCGCGGATTCTGCAGGCCGCTGGAGCTGCCGCCTCCACCTCACTGTCAATGGCGATCACCAAAGATATCTATACCAATAATGAGCGCGTCCGGATTCTGGCCTGGATCGGAGTGATCATGCCGCTGGCCCCGGCGGTGGCGCCCATTATCGGGGGTTGGATTCTGCTGTGGCTCTCCTGGCGCTGGATCTTTATCCTGCAGGCTGGAATCGGAGTTATTGCCTGGATCGGAGTTTACCGCATGGGGGAAACCAATACCGAACCGGTTCAGACCGGGCTCCGGCAAACTGCACTCATCTATCTGGAATTGCTTCGCAATCGGCGTTACATCGCTTACGCCGTGCTGGTATCGCTGGTGGTGCTGCCCCATTTTGCCTTTATCGCGGGTTCAGCTGATATATACATGAATCACTTTGGGGTGAGCGCACAGCATTTCGGCTATTTTTTTGCGATAAATGCCATCGCCTTCATGTCCGGCTCGTTGCTGTGTACCCGGCTCTTGAAGCGCATCCGTGCGGGTACGGTTATGACCCTTGGTTTTGTCGGCCTTCTGAGTGGGGGGATCATCATGCTGCTGCGCTTGTTCCCGGGACCCTGGAGTTTGGCGCTGCCGATGGCGGTGGTGACTTTCTCCATTGGGTTGAGTCGCCCTCCAAGCAACAATCTGGTTTTGGAGCAGGTGGATAAGTATGCCGGCTCCGCGTCCTCCTTGCTTATCTTTATCTTTTTCACCCTCGGGGCCTGCTCCATGTGGTTTATCTCCCTTGCATGGACAGATAAGGTGGAGGTTATAGGGCTTCTTGCCGCCGGGTGCGGGGCAGTGATGCTCTTGGCCTGGGGGCTGCTGGCACGCAGAGATGTCCTGAAAAAGGAGGCCAGCTAGCCTGAAAGGTGTTCTTGCCGGCGCACAAAAATGGATGCGTTCTTTCTGCCAGGGTGAATATCCCCGGTGGTGGCAGTTCAATCTGTAGCAGGATAGCGTCACATCAGAATTTCAAGGCCAGTTGCATGGTGACTATATCGGCACGGTCATCGTTCCTGTACTCATCATGTGCATATTCCAGCGCGAGGGAGGTGTATGGAAAAATCTCTGCCCCTACCATTGCCATGTAACGCTGCGCGGGCAGAAAGTCCAGTTCATCATCTTCGGCGGCATACCCTTGGGGGAACATGGATTCGGCATTCTTGGTCCCCTGATAGGCGATGGCGACAAGGGTTTCCTTGTTCATCAGGGTAAACATATAGCCTGCTTCCAGATTCCATACCTGTACTGCATCGCGTTTTTCAACTGCACCGGTACTCGTGGCGAGATACTCGGGGTCGTCGACAGCGCAGACATATTCAGCAATAAAGTTGAATGCGCCGGCTTCAACTACGGCATGAGCACCGAACCCGCCGATGGAGGCGTTGATTTCATAGCCGCCGAAATCTTGAAATTCATCCCCCCAACAGTCAGAGTCAATCAGGTTGTTGATGTAACTTATACCGGCCCCCAGGCGGAAGCCTTCTCGCTCCATACTGTAGCCGAGCTGTGCCCCAAAGTTGTCGATGTGGTCATCTTTTCCCGCCGCATCGATATCGCCGTTGAATACATACGCCAGCGCATAGATCCCGCCGAGCTTGAATCCAACTTCAAGCGCGCTTGCGTGGGTTTCCCCCAGCACCAACGTGAGGGGATCTGAGATCATGTTGGAAGTGAAATTTCCGAAAGGGATATAAATCTTTCCCGCTCTGATCCATGTCGGGGTGTCTGCAATACCGTCAAGGACGATAAAAGCTTCATCAACTTCGATGGGTTCTGTAGCATCTTCTTCCCACAGCAGCAGCACATGAGCGCTGGTACTATCGGTAAGCTCGGCATCAATGCCCAATTCCACTGTGGCTAAAACCAGATCACTGCCAGCTTCCCCCCTGGCCTTGTCGAAATCGACATCCACATAGCAGGCTTCTATCTCCAATAATCCACTCAGGGTGATCCGCTCTGACCAGTTAGCGAGCACCGTCCCCAGCTTTTCCACCGCGTGGGATGGTGCAGCAACCCCAGTGGCGCCATGCGAAGACGTGGGAGCTGTTTCCAGTCGGGACTCCAGCCGTTTGATGCGTTCGTGCAAGCGATGGTGAGAGGACTCCTCCTGCGCCCCCAGAGCAAGGGCTGGGCCTAGAACCAAGGTACACAGTAGCGCCATAAGCAATTTTTTCATGTGGTTTCTCCTTTTGTAGCCACAACAATATAAAAATTTCCGTATCCACTGCGGCGGTTGCAGTATGAAAAGCATCAAGTGCACGCACAAACGGCTGGACAGATGAACACCTCTCCGCTGCTGCAAGTAATCTTGATAATCACTTTCAAGAGAGGGTACAGGGATGTTCCGGCCACTTTTGTGACCAGGGTCACATGTTGCCGTAATTATTTTTTAGCGCGTGATTTCGAGGACTGTATTGGGGATGGGTTTTAAAAGGGGACAGGGTTATATTTACTGCGGCTATACCCCTTTAGCTCTGCTGCCAAAAAGCAAAGTGTGGTAGCGTAGCGCTCACAGAAGTTTTTGCCTGATGCTCCTTTCCTGTTTGTAGCATCAGGCGCCACGGGTGTAAGAACAGGAGTGCATACTTTTTACCCAAGGAGGTTCAAGGCTGATGGACTGGCTCACGGAACCCTGGCTGCTGTGGCTGCTGGGAGCAGGTATGTTTGTAGTTGTTGAACTATTTACCCCTGGATTTATCTTCATTTTTTTTGGCATCGGGGCCTTGGTGGTGAGTATCCTGCTGCTGCTGTTCGACTTCGGCCTGACCGCGCAGGTGTGGACGTTTCTCCTCACCGCAGTGGGCACTCTGGTGATATTGCGTAAAACGTTGGTGGGAATATTCCATGGGCGCGAAGAAGCAGATAAGCTCGACGATATCCCTTCCGGCACGGCGCTGGTAGTAAGAGAGATAAAGCCGGGAATCGACGGACGGGTGTCGTTTCGCGGCTCGTTCTGGCCGGCGCGGGCAGAGCAGAATTTTCACGTAGATGACACCGTTCAGGTGGTTGGTTACGCCGGTGGAATTAAAACCATTTTAAAGGTCGTAAAACCCGACCAAGGAGAGAACGCATGAATCCTGCATTAGTTGCCGCGATAGTCGTGACCGTATTAACGCTGGTTGTATTGGCGAAGACCGCTACCATCGTACCGCAGAAAAGTGAGTTTATTGTTGAACGTCTGGGCAAGTACAGCCGCACGTTAAGTGCTGGGTTTCACATTCTGATCCCTTTCTTCGACAAAGTGGCGTACAGGTTAATGCTCAAGGAAGAGGTGATAAACATCCCCATGCAGACCTGCATCACGCG
The DNA here is from genome assembly GCA_964444945.1 of uncultured Desulfuromonas sp. GTDB lineage: Bacteria > Desulfobacterota > Desulfuromonadia > Desulfuromonadales > Desulfuromonadaceae > JAIVHC01. The sequence continues at coordinate 980 of CAYUJC010000015.1, read as the reverse complement.
CGATAACGTCACCGTTGAGGTTGATGGTTTAATCTATCTGCAGGTCCAGGATAGCAAGCTCGCAGCCTACGGGATCTCTGATTACCGAGTCGCGGCGGCTCAACTCGCGCAGACTACACTGCGCTCCTGCATCGGCCGCATCGACCTGGATAAAACCTTTGAAGAGCGCGAGCAGATCAACGCCATTGTGGTAGAAGCGATAGATGAAGCGGCCACTTCATGGGGGATCAAGCTGCATCGCTATGAAGTATCGGACATAAACCCGCCCCACAGCGTCAAGCAGGCGATGGAAGCACAGATGACCGCCGAGCGCGCGAAGCGTGCCGAGATAGCCAAATCGGAAGGAGATCGGCAGGCGACTATCAACCGCGCCGAGGGGGATCGCCAGAATGCGATTCTGCGCTCCGAGGGGGAAAAACAGCGCATGATCAATGAAGCCGAAGGGCAGGCGGAGCAGATTCGGGCGGTAGCCTCCGCTACCGCCGAGGGGTTACGTATGGTGGCCCAGGAGATGGCGGCGCAGGGGGGCAAGGATGCCGCCAGTCTACGCGTGGCTGAACAATATGTGACCCAGTTCGGCAAACTGGCGCAGGAGAACAACACCCTGATAATTCCCAGCAATACCGGTGATGTGTCTGCCATGGTAGCCCAAGCCATGGCGACCTTCAACGCGGTCCAGAATAAGGGATAATTTCTGCAGTCTGAACCAAAAACTGCCCTGCCAGACGCTTCCAGCCCGGCAGGGCAGTGTCGTTTTGAGTGTCTCGGTTCCAGGTTCCAGGTTCCAGGTTACAGGTTACAGGTTACAGGTTACAGGTTACAGGTTCCAGGTTCCAGGTTCCAGGTTACAGGTTACAGGTTCCAGGTTCCAGGTTACAGGTTACAGGTTACAGGTTACAGGTTACAGGTTCCAGGTTCCAGGTTTCAGGTTACAGGTTACAGGTTACAGGTTACAGGTTACAGGTTACAGGTTACAGGTT
>CAYUJC010000014.1:0-39507 GCA_964444945.1 uncultured Desulfuromonas sp. | reverse complement strand
AACTTCATGGGGCGGTTATCCAGCGCGGAGGGGAGACGAAATCCGTGCGCCACCAAGGTCTCCTTGCGCGAGCGATCTCCGCGATACATGGCCCCCACCTGCGATACACTGACGTGGCTTTCATCGATAAACAACAGCGCATCTTCGGGAAAATAATCAAACAGGGTGGCCGGAGCCTCACCCGCTTCTCTTCCGTCCAGGTAACGGGAATAGTTCTCGATCCCCTGACAGTATCCCATCTCCTCCATCACTTCGATGTCAAACATGGTGCGCTGCTCTATCCGCTGCGCCTCAACTAGCTGATTGTGCTCGCGAAACCAGGCGATACGCTCCTGCAGTTCATCCTGAATCAGCTTTACGGCGCGCTCCAGGGTAGGACGGGTCGCCACATAATGACTGGCAGGGAAAATGCTGGTACGTGGCAGGGTGTCGATCACCTTGCCGGTAAGGGGGTCGATCTCCTTGATTGCCTCGATTTCGTCCCCAAAAAACTCGATCCGCAGGGCCAGATTTTCCTCATAGGCGGGAAACACCTCGACACTGTCGCCGCGCACCCGAAAGGTGCCACGGTGAAAATCCACATCGTTGCGCTCGTACTGAATATCCACCAGATTCTGGAGCAAAGCGTTGCGCTCCAAGGTGTTCCCCACCTCCAGACCGACCAGCATGCCATAGTAGGCTTCCGGCGAGCCCAGACCGTAGATGCACGACACCGAGGCGACAATCAGCACATCGCGCCGGGTCAACAGGCTGCGGGTGGCGCTGTGGCGGAGCTTGTCAATCTCCTCGTTGATGGAGGAATCTTTTTCAATAAAGGTGTCACTGCTGGGAACGTAGGCTTCGGGCTGGTAGTAGTCGTAGTAGGAGACAAAATACTCCACCGCATTATCTGGAAACAGTTCGCGGAATTCACCGTACAGCTGCGCCGCCAGGGTCTTGTTGTGCGCCAGCACCAGGGTCGGGCGCTGCACCTGTGCAATCACGTTAGCCATGGTGAAGGTTTTGCCGCTGCCCGTCACCCCGAGGAGCACCTGGTCCGAAGCCCCCTCCTTCAATCCGGCGGTTAATTCTGCGATGGCAGCCGGCTGATCTCCAGCCGGGGCATAGTTACTGTGTAGAACAAATCTGGCCATAAAAACCTGTGTCTTTAAAAACTAAAATCAACGTATCAGTAACCATACAACAAAGGGGCTCCTGAACTACCATCTGGCTGTTCTTCTTCACCCATTGGTGCATCAATGATCTGCAGGGAAGCAGGATCGAGCCGCTCTATATGTTTTCTGCCGAATTTGAACAACACTATATCCCGCACCGCTTCTCCCTCTGGATCGAAGCCGCGCAGGCCACTGACCCCAGTGGTATAGTCAACCTGCTGCAGAAGTTTCTGCACCTGGCGTGGTTTTTCCACCCGCGCGTCACTCAGCAGGTCGAGCACCAGATTCGCGGCATCGTACCCCTGTGCTTCCAGAATCGTGGGGATCGCAGCATAGCGTTTGCGGTATTGGGTGATAAACCTCTGCACAAAAATATCGCTGGATTCCGGATCGAAGCCGTCGCTGAATACCGCATCGCGCACATAGCGTCCTGCCTGGCTGAGCAGATTCGGGGAATTCCAGCCATTTATCCCCAGCAACTGCACATTTTCAATATTGGAAAATGCCAGCTGCGGCGCAAGCAGCGCAATAGTATCCGCAAAATCGGGGATAAACAGCGCCGCGAATTTCACTTCAGGTTCCACCGGGACAGAAGTTGCCTCAGCACTGAGGCTATCTCCACCCTTTCCATCCTCTTCCACCTCTTCAGGGACCATAGGTGCCAGTGCTGCCCGAAAATCTGTACTCCCGGGGGCATAATGTCTGTGGTACACCACTTCGCCGCCAAGTACTTGCAGGGCATGGCGGAAATGGCGGGTAAAATCATCCCCCGCGGTGTTTTCCGGCTGCAGCAGGGCGAAGGTTTGGAGGTGGAGCGTGTTGACGGCGAAGTCAGCCAGGGCATAGGCCTGTTGTTTTGCCGTGAGGGAATGGCGAAACACATATGGACCCAGTTGCGGCAACCCCTCCCAGTGGGAGAGCAGAATGATGGGGACCTCCTCCTGCTGCGCCACCCTGGCGGCGCGAGCGGCAGGCTCACCCATCATGGGCCCGAGTATGGCCATAACCCGCTGGGTCTGAATCAGCTCACGCACAACTTGTTCAGTGTGCATCACATCCGCGCGGCTGTCGCGCACGATCAATTCCGGCGCATCTGCGCCGTGCAGCTGGGCGGCGAGCTCAATCCCCCGTTTCACCATCTGGCCAAATGGGGCGTAGCGCCCGCTTAAGGGGAGCACCACCCCCACCGCACGCCGCTGCCAGGTACCTCCTTCAGCCTGATCGAGCCATGCTAACGCCTGTCTATGAATCCACGCATGGCCGCCGCTGCGGACCAACTGCTCACCTTTGTGATATGTGGCAGAGCCGCGCCTCACCTCCGAACCTGTATGGGTGCGCAGTTCATGCAAAGTCAGCAGCGCGGCAATGGGTGTACCGGCAAACATGAATGCTGCTTCAGCAAGCTGGGGCTCCTGCATCCGCGCCAGCGCCTGCAGCCCCGTGTTCCCGGCGAAGGCGGTCACCGCGTTATCCTCGTCTTCCGCCTCCAGCAGGCGGGCGCAAAAAACCAAGGCCTGCATCAACTGCCCGCGCTGCAGGGCAAGCGCCCCCTGCACTTCCAGATACTCCTGGAGCTGGGCGGTGTCGAGTGATTTTCCATCTAATTGGTCAAGCATGTTTGCCGCCGCCGCGCCATCATCTCTACGCAGACTCGCACGCGCCAGCAGCAGCACCAGGTCTGGCGGCCGCTCTGCTGCAGGGATGCGCTCGGCGTACAGCTGCGCCTGCTCAAAGCGCCCCTGCTGCTGCAAAATGCGACTGAGGTGCGCATAGGCCGCAGGGACATGTTCACCATCAGGATGTTCAAGGACATATTGGCGCAGCAGCGACAGAGCGCGTTCTTGGTCACCGGCCTCCTCAAACGCCGTAGCCTGGTGCAGAATCTGCGCGGTGGCAACGGGGGTCTCGGTGGCACCAACCATTCCGCTTCCGCAGATGCACCAAAGCAAAAGAATTGCTATTCTCAGTTTTTTTCGTATCGGCATGGCGCCTTGGTCTCCGCTGGAAAATAAAAACAGCCGCATCCTTAAACATCACGGATGCGGCTATATAGTAGCATACTGGCGCGAACACACACCACAAAGGTGTGTCCTCATTTTTGGGCCTGTCTGAGCAGCTTCAGTCAAACAGCTCCTTGACCTTGTCGAAGAATCCTTTGCCCATCGGGTGGACTTCGTCGCCCGATTCACGCGCAAACTCCTCCAACAACTCCTTCTGCCGCGCAGTGAGTTTGGTGGGAGTTTCGACCCGCAACACCACCAACTGGTCTCCGCGCCGACGCCCATGCACATCCGGGATTCCCTTGCCGCTGAGCTTCATGACCTTCCCCGACTGGGTTCCCGCCGCGACCTTCATCTTCACCCGCCCGTCCAGGGTTGGCACTTCGATCTCTCCTCCGAGCGCCGCCTGGGTAAATGAGATGGGTATTTCACAGATAACGCTGCGCCCTTCGCGCCGGAAAATGGGGTGGGCCTCTACCTGGATAACTACGTATAGGTCTCCGGGGCTGCCGCCGTTGAATCCGCTTTCCCCCGCACCGGCAAGCTTCAGCGCCGTACCATCTTCAACCCCGGCCGGCACCTTCAGGTTCATCTCATGCTTAACCTTAACCCGGCCACTGCCATGACAATCCGGACACGGATCTTCTATCTTGCGCCCGGCGCCATTACAGTCGGGGCACGGGCGGGTGAGCTGAAAAAAGCCCTGCTGCATCCGCACCTGCCCGGCTCCGCCACAGGTGGTGCATGTAGTCGGGTGGGTCCCAGGTTTTGCGCCACTGCCACCGCAGGTTTCGCAGGCGCTGTGCCGCGGAATCTTGACTTTCTTTTCGGTGCCAAACGCCGCTTCTTCAAAGGTAACCGTGAGGTTATAGCGCAGGTCATCGCCGCGCTGGCCGCGACTGCTCCGTCGGCCACCCCCGCCGGAGCTGAAGATATCGCCGAAAATATCGCCGAAAATATCTTCAAACGGGGTGCCGCGGAAACCGCCGGAGGAGAAACCACCGCCATTGCCATCCACCCCGGCATGCCCGAACTGATCGTAGGCCGCACGTTTCTGCGCGTCAGCCAAAACACTGTACGCCTCTGTGAGTTCCTTGAATTTGGCTTCTGCGCCCTTATCCCCGGGGTTTTTATCTGGATGATATTTTACTGCAAGACGTCGATACGTCTTTTTAATCTCAGCTTCGCTGGCGTTTTTATGTACTTCGAGAATTTCATAATAATCTTGTTTGGCCAAAATAAAAACCTCACGTCTACGTGCAGCAGGCAGGCAAAGAACATCCGGCAGTGGGAGAACACAAAACCACTGCCGGAGTATTTACTTAATAGAATGTTAAATAAGCCACTTGCGACTTATTTCTTTTGGTCGTCCTCGACATCCTCAAATTCGGCGTCTACGACGTCATCATCCCCTTCGTGTTGCGCCTGCTCTGCCCCTTCACCGGCTTCACCCGCCTGCTGTGCCTGGGCGTACATAGCTTCGGCCAGCTTGTGTGAAGCCTGAGACAGGGTTTCCACCGCTTTATTGATAGCTTCGACATCATCGCCGTCCAAGGTTTTTTTCACCTCTTCGAGCGCTGTTTCGATATTGCTCTTAGTTTCGGCGTCAATCTTATCTGCGTTGTCCTGGAGCGATTTTTCGGTGCTGTACACCAGACTGTCTGCCTGGTTTTTGGCCTCGATGAGTTCGCGCTTCTTTTTGTCTTCCCCTTCATGCAGTTCCGCATCCTTGACCATCTTGTTGATCTCTTCATCACTGAGGCCGGAAGATGCGGTGATGCGAATGGACTGCTCTTTTCCAGTACCCATATCCTTCGCGGATACATTCAGAATACCGTTGGCGTCGATATCGAAGGTGACCTCAATCTGCGGCACACCACGGGGCGCCGGCGGAATATCCGCCAGGTCAAAACGTCCGATAGTCTTGTTATCGATGGCCATTTCGCGCTCACCCTGCAGGACATGGAGTGAAACCGCTGGCTGATTATCTGCAGCAGTGGAGAAGATTTGACTCTTCTTACACGGCACCGTAGTATTTTTCTCGATCAGCTTGGTCATAACTCCGCCGAGGGTTTCAATCCCGAGCGAAAGTGGGGTTACGTCGAGCAGGAGCACATCTTTAACATCGCCCTTGAGAACCCCGCCCTGAATTGCGGCACCGATGGAAACCACCTCGTCCGGGTTAACCCCTTTATTGGGAGCCTTGCCGAATATTTTCTGCACCTTCTCCTGCACTGCGGGCATTCTGGTCATACCTCCGACCAGAATAACCTCATCGATATCGGATGGAGACAGGCCCGCATCTTTGAGAGCGGTGCGACACGGTCCCTCGAGCTTGTCCAGCAGGTCGGAGCAAATGCTCTCCAGCTTGGAGCGGGTCAATTTAATATTCATATGTTTGGGGCCGGACTGGTCTGCGGTGATAAACGGCAGATTAATCTCAGTCTCCACCGAGGTGGAGAGCTCACATTTGGCTTTTTCCCCCGCCTCTTTCAGGCGCTGCAGTGCCATCTTGTCCTGGCGTAGATCGATCCCCTGGTCTTTCTTGAACTCTGCGGCTATATAGTCGATGATGCGCTGGTCAAAATCCTCCCCGCCGAGAAAGGTGTCGCCATGGGTTGACTTAACCTCAAACACCCCGTCGCCGAGTTCGAGAATAGAGACATCAAAGGTTCCGCCTCCAAGGTCGAACACCGCTATTTTCTCCTCGCCCTTTTTGTCCATGCCATAGGCCAGCGCTGCAGCGGTAGGCTCGTTGATGATACGCAGCACTTCAAGCCCGGCAATCCTGCCAGCATCCTTGGTGGCCTGGCGCTGAGAATCGTTGAAGTATGCCGGCACGGTAATAACCGCTTCGGTCACATCCTCGCCGAGGTAATCTTCTGCGGTCTGCTTCATTTTCTGCAGCACCATGGCCGAAATCTCGGGCGCGCTGTACGATTTGCCGCGCACTTCAACCCATGCATCCCCATTCTCAGCCTTGATAATCTTGAATGGGCTGATTTCCATATCTTTTTTAACTGTTTCGGAATCAAACTTACGCCCGATGAGGCGCTTGATGGCATACAGGGTGTTTTCCGGATTTGTCACCGCCTGCCGCTTGGCCTGCTGTCCCACCAGACGCTCCCCACTTTCGGTAAAAGCCACCATCGACGGGGTGGTGCGGGAACCCTCAACATTGGCGATAACTACTGGCTCACCAGCATCCATTACCGATACACAAGAATTGGTGGTGCCCAGATCGATACCTATTACCTTGCCCATAACAAATCTCCTTTGTCCTTAAATTATTCAAAAATGCCTCTTCCTTTATGCAATATAGTCCGGCATTTTGCTTCACTGGTAAGTTATAACCCATTTTGTACATATCAAGGGTTGCATTAAGATTATTCAGATTTTTTTTCCGCACCGTTCTTTGAAACCATAACCATGGAGGGGCGCAACAGGCGCTCTTTGAGCATGTAGCCACGCTGCATCTCTTCCACCACCGTATTGGGGGGGCAATTATCACGCTCACACTGCCCCATAGCCTCATGACACGCCGGGTCAAAGGGGCAATCCAGCGCGTCGATGGGCGCCACATGGTGCTTATCCAGCACTTTGTGCATCTGCCGCTGAATCATCTCGATGCCGTCAAGCAGACTCGAGCCCTGCCCTTCATGCACACGTGCGTCACGGGCGTGGGTAATGGCGCGATCCAAATTGTCCATTACCGGGAGGATATCCTTCAAGATGCCTTCGTTAGCAAACTTGACCGTCTCCTCTTTCTCGCGCTGCATGCGGCGGCGGTAATTTTCCATGTCCGCGCGCGCGCGCAGGTACTGGTCTTTCATCTGCGCCAGTTCGTCCTTGCACGCCTGCAGCTCAGCACCATCCACCTTGCTCTCCTGCGCTCCACCCGCTCTATCTTCCTGCGCAAGGATTTCATCCTCTGCTATTTCTGCGCCATCTGCGGGTCGCGCCTGCTTTTCTTTTTTTTCTGCCACGGCTTAAACCTCTCTGTAGTGTTTACTCAAGTTCTTGTCTCAGCATGCGACTGATCAATCTGGCGGTGTAGTCGACCACCGGTACTACCTGCGAATAGAACATGCGGCTGGGGCCGATAACCCCTATGGAACCCAGCGCCTCTATTCCATTGGTATAGCGTGCAGAAATGAGACTGCAACCCTGAAATTCCTGAAAGTGGGTCTGGCCGCCGATATATATCTGCACTCCGCTTGTCGCCTGCCCCATATCCAGCAGCTCGATAAGGAGCTTTTTCTGTTCAAAGGCGCGGAACAGCCTCTTCATGGCCGCAGGATCGGCGAAGTCGGGGTAGTCAAGCATATTGGTCGCCCCTTCAATGATGATGTCAGCCTCCATCTCAGGGCTGAACACCATCTCCGATAAATCCAGGGCCCGCTGGAGCAGGCGATCATACTGCACCCGTTCTTCGCGCTTTTTCTCCGTTATGATGGTGCGAATCTGCCGTATGGTCATCCCATGCAGCGACTGATTAAGATAATTGGCCGCGTGTTGCAGCTCATCGGCATCAGGCAATCCGCCCGTGGCCCTGATGATTTTATTCTGCACTGTGCCAGCTTCTGATACAAAAATAGCCAGGAGCCGATCATGCGCCAACGGCACAAACTCTATATGCCGGAATCTGGAGGCAGAAAAACGCGGAATCAATACCACTCCAGTATAGCAAGACATATCGGAGAGGACATTTCCCACCCGCCGCAGCAGCGCCTCCACATGCAGATCTACATCATTGCAGTGTGACTCAATATTGCGCCGTTGCCGGGGGGAAAGATCGCGTACCTGCAACATGGTATCAACGTAAAAACGATAACCTTTGTCGGTGGGGATGCGCCCGGCGGAGGTGTGGGGCGAGGTGACGTAACCCTGCTCCTCCAGATCCGCCATAACGTTGCGCACCGTGGCTGGCGACATTTTCTCCTTGTGGCACTTGGCAATCGTACGCGAGCCTATAGGCTCACCCGAGGAGATATACCCCTCAATGATTGCCTCCAGGATGCTTAAACTGCGCTCATTCAATCCCATATCTATCTTTGCCTCGTGTGCCTCGCAGGATGTATCAGCCCCACAATTTCTACGGCAACAAACATACTATCGCGGGGCAAGGGGAACTCCCTGATAAATAAAACCGCTGTTAGCACTCAAAGTGGTTGAGTGCTAACACGGGTGAAGATAACAACGCCCCTGGTCTTTGTCAAGACAGAGCAGAGTTTTTAAGCGCAAGGGGGACAGAGAAAATTCTTTATGTGATGATTGTAGAGCAACCACACCTCGGGGGGGAAAAACCAGCGCCCCGCCACCGAGCACAGCGCCGAACCACAGGAGCAAATCGCCGGCGCATACACCCGCTTAAACTCAAGCCCGAAAAGGCTCCGAAACTCCGCCTCATCTACACCATCTGCCGTGCGCAGGCGCAGATACACCCACTCGGCCATAGCCTGTTCGGCACAGAAGCGCTCCACCTCTCGACGCGGGTTCTCCCCAGTGGTGACCGCCGCTATATATGTCGGCACATCAGCCTCACATGCATAGCGCACCCCAAAGCCAGCGGCAGAGAACCCGTGCGCACCTGCACCAAAGGCGTAACAGGGCTGGCGCTGCCAGTAAGCCATGTTGTGGCGGCACTCCCGCCCGGGTTTGGCGTAGTTCGATATCTCGTAGTGTGTGTAGCCATGCCCTGACAACATCCGGTGCCAAGCCATAAACTGCCCGGCAAACTCCTCTTCCTCACATTCGTCCAGCTCTCCATGCTCCATTTGGGCAGCAAAAGGCGTTCCGGCCTCTACGGTCAGCCCATATACCGAGACATGTTCTGGCCCTAGACGGGCAATGCAGGTCTGGTCGGCTTGCTGCAGGTTGCGGCGGTGCCCGCGGTTGAGGGTGCGCGGCAGGGCGAACATCATATCGACGTTGATATTGTCAAAGCCGCCGCGCCGCGCCGCTTCCACACAGGCTTGCGCCTCCGCCCCGGTGTGCGTGCGTCCCAGCAGAGTCAGGGCCTCATCCTGAAACGACTGCACTCCGATAGAAAGGCGATTCACCCCCAGACTGTTTACCTCTGCAAGCCAGGTCGCATCTGCACTCCCCGGATTAACTTCAATGCTGAATTCCAGCCCAGCGGCAAATCCCGCCGCCGTATTTAACGCGCCGACAATACGCCTCAGCTGCTCCACCCTCAGAAGCGATGGCGTACCACCCCCAATAAACACCGAGCTCAACGGCGCCTCGCTGTGCAAATGACGTTTAATATCCAGGCACAGCGCCGCAACATATGCATCCGGTACCGGGGTTACCCCCCGCGCCAGAGAGTAAAAGTCACAGTATGGACACTTGCTCTGGCAGAAAGGGATATGGATATATACTGGAGCAACAGGTGAGACTAAAGGTAAAAACATCGGTGAGGACATAGGCAAATTGTTCTCTAACCAGTTCCGCCACATAAGGGGCAGACACAAGGGGCAGGCACGAAAAACAGCAAAATATTCAGCCGCTATCAGCCATAGATACCGATGCGGTCAAGAGATCAGCACAGACGCTGAAAACGCACTGCGCCGGAGCATATTGCTTAGCTCCGGCGCAGTAAACTCTACATATTCATATTTGATTGAAATTTAGTGAAAATACCTCCCGTTGATCAGCATGTGCACAGCAATACTTGCGGCATAGCCAAGGGCGATTATCGGGGTAAACACCATATGGCGGCCGAAGGTATAGATCCCCCGCGCCGTACCCATGAGGGCAACCCCGGCGGCAGAACCGATGGAGAGCATGCTTCCGCCAACCCCGGCAGTCAGGGTCACCAGCAGCCAATGGCCGTGCGACATATCCGGCTCCATACTCAACACCGCAAACATAACCGGGATGTTATCCACAATAGCGGACAGAAACCCAACCATGACGTTGGCATTAAATGCGCCTAAATCCTGATACATGAACTGTGATGCCATAGCCAGGTAGCCGAATTGACCCAGGCCGCCAACACACATGATTATGCCATAAAAGAACAGGAGGGTATCCCACTCGGCAGCGGCAATTCTGCGAAACAGGTCAAAATCATTAACATCCTCTGCAGCGCCCACACCTGGGGGGAGATCAGACATGCCGGCAGCATGCTCATGAAGTTTTATATAGTAGGACATGAACCCAAGATAACCCAGACCAAGCATCATCCCGCCAGCGGGGGGGAGATGGAGGAAGTTATGAAATGAAACCGCGGTGGCTATGGTACACAGAAACAGAAACATGATGCGTTTGGCCCCGAATTTCATAGCTACAGATTCATCCAACGACTGGGGGCGCTCTTTACTGATCATAAAATTCATGATGCCGGCCGGAACCAGCCAGTTCACAAGTGACGGGAAAAACAGGGCAAAAAACTCCGTAAACTCCACCATCCCTTTTTGCCACACCATCAGGGTGGTTATATCCCCGAAGGGGGAAAAAGCACCGCCCGCATTGGCTGCAACGACTACGTTGACACAGGCGATAACCACAAAGCGCTGGTTCGAGCCCCCTACGGCCATAACCACCACACCCATCAGCAACGCTGTAGTCAGGTTGTCCGCAATGGGGGAAATAAAGAACGCCAGGACTCCGGTGAGCCAGAAAATAACCCGCAGAGAAAACCCCCGCGACACCAGCCAGCAACGCAGAGCCTGAAACACGTTGCGCTCCTCCATGGCATTGATATAGGTCATTGCCACGAGCAAGAACAGGAACAGCTCCGCATACTCTACCAAGTTACCTAAAATCGCCCCGTGCGCCTGGTCGGGCATGCCAGCAGCTTTGTAACTGATGGCGACCAACACCCAGATAATTCCGGCGGCAACCAGTACCGGCTTGCTTTTACGCAGATGGATCTGTTCCTCAAAGATGACCAGGCTATAGGCAGCGACAAAAAAAATCAGCGCCAGAATACCCAGGGCGGAACCGGTCATGTTAATGATCTGGCCTCCACCCTCACTGGCGACAGCGGGCAGAGCAAACAAGGTGAACAACAATGTCAACAGTATTTTCACAACTAACCCCCATGAAATGAAACAATTAGTGCATCAACAGAAAAATAACCCTGGAAGGCTGCGCGCACGCGCCTGCAAGAGTTGGCATATAAAAATAATAACATTGAAAATCTAGCGCTGTCCCGGCGTTGTTCTACAATAACTAACCGGCGCCTGCCGCAATCTGACGTACACATTAACATGAAACAAGAACTATACAGAACGTTCATTCCCGTTCCATCTTCACTGTTGCTCACCCATACACTTTTTCTAACTTTTCTTTGGTTTGCCCGAACCAAATTTCATCTTAATATCACTGCCCTGCGCTATGTGTCAATAAAGCAAGTCTTACATGTGTTACTTTCTGTCTTTTGTGTACCTTAACGCTCCTGTAAATTCCCTCATTACCTTCATGAAAACCTTCATGAAAAGACAAAGCTTAACACTCTTGCCCCACCAACGCCAGTAAGGTATAATTTAAAGTCTAACAGGTCGAAACCAGGGCATATTTCACATATATGTAACTGCAATTATTTACAGAAGGTGGCATTGATATGAAACAGGACGTTACTGCAGGGGTTGTGCAATTCAATATAAAGCTCGGAGATATCGACACCAACATTGACACCGCTGTTGCCGGGCTGCGTCGCCTGGCCACGCAAGATGTCAAACTGGCAGTACTGCCGGAGATGTGGAGCTGCGGCTATGACTACCGCAATCTGGCGCAACTGGCACAAGAGACCCCGCGCATCCTCACCTTGCTTGAAAACCTTTCCACTGAACTGGGAATGGTCATTGTCGGCAGTCTACCGGAAAAAGATGGCAACGCCATGTACAACACCCTGTATGTCGTCGACAAGGGGAGCACTGTTGCCTACTACCGGAAGCTGCACATGTTTTCCACCATGGGTGAAGACCGTTTTTTAAGCCCCGGGGACCGGGCCTGCGTAGTCCCAACTTCGGCGGGACGTTTAGGGCTGGCGATCTGTTACGATCTGCGCTTCCCTGAGCTCTTTCGCAAAATGGCCCTCGAAGGGGCCGAAATCCTGTGTATCCCGGCCGAATGGCCCAAGCCGCGCCAGGAACACTGGCGCACTTTGCTGCGGGCGCGCGCTATCGAAAATCAGATGTTTGTCGCTGCCGCCAACTGCTGTGGGGTGCAAGGTAAGCTGGATTTCTTCGGCATGAGCATGTTGATCTCCGCGCGCGGCGAGGTTCTGGCCGAAGCGGGTGAAACCAACACCGAATTGGTTGCCACGTTCTCGTACGAGGAGATGCTCAAATACCGCTCGCAGATCCGCTGCTTCCGGGATCGGCGCCCCGAAATATACGGTACTTTGCCCTAGCAAGCACGTGCGCCTGTAGGTAAGTGATAGGGCGAAAGATTTTTCGCCCCTACCGAAATAACATCGCAGCCGCCGACCTAAAGGGTGGCGGCAGCCCACACCACCTGCCCCCAACCTTATTCAATCTCGTTCCCACGCTCCCGCGTGGGAATGCCTCCCGGTAGGCAGGCGTGCGGCGGTACGTGAATGGAAGGGCGAAAAATCTTTCGCCCCTACCGAAATAACATCGCAGCCGCCGACCTAAAGGGTGGCGGCAGCCCACACCACCTGCCCCCAACCTTATTGCGTGACCGGCCGCGCCGACGCACGCAATGAGGCGGGCACCTCTTCCAGGCGCTGGGCAAACTGGATATTCTGCTGCGCATCTATATAGATATAACGCAACACTGCATCATCCGCCGGCGGCGTTTTGGTCTGCGCCCCTTTTTGCTGCACCGCGCGCCCAATCTCCCGCTCCACCAGCGCATCAATGGATACCGCTTTTTTGTCCGCCGCAGCAGGAGCAACCGGCCTTTGCGGCATTGGCGCTTCCGCAGGTGGCTGTTGTGGCTCCCCAAACAGCCGCTGCCTGAAATCGGCGTGAAACTTTTGCATATCCCGCACAAAGGGCTGCTCAAAACCGCGATAATGTAAAAAAATCTGGTCCACCACCACAAGGAGGAAGATAAAAACTCCCACCCATAAAAAACCGAAAACCAAACGTCTCATCTCTGTCTGTCACCCTGCCAATACGCCCAGTCGATGCACCCCAAGGCTACATCAAGGCCACCAGTTCTTAACCTCAAATAAAGATTCTACTCTATAGCCCAAACTTTGCGTTCAGGTTGTGGCGTTTTTATCACTCCTGCAGTACTCGCGCAAGGCGCATACCTCTTCTGTCTCAATTATCTCCGCATCATCCTTTACCAACCAAAAAAACTTGTTAGCATTGATACCTATAAAGCAGCAATGGAATACACACCACACCCTCAGCAAAATCAAGTGCAACGGAGGCAGACATGAAACACATCTTCAAAGCGGTCATCGAAGCAACCGACCCGCGAAAATATGGAGCAGCCCTGCAAGTAAACTTCTGGGATGGCGACAACCTTCACATCGGGAACCGGCCCGCGCAAGCAACGCTTGCGTTCAGAGCCCCTATCGCGCTTAAGCGCCTCCTCAAAGAAGGCTCCCTCGGCTTCGGCGAAGAATATATGCGGGGGAATATCGAGATTGAAGGAGATATGCAGCATCTCATCCGAGTGGGGCTGAATTCCGGCCTCGACACCCAAAACCTTCCTCTGCAGGCCAAACTGGCCGTTGCCCTGCTGCGGCGGCAGAGCAGCAATACAAAAGCCCGCTCAGCCACCAACATCCAGCGTCACTACGACCTGGGCAACGACTTTTACCGCCTCTGGCTGGACCCCAGCATGACCTATTCCTGCGCTTACTTCAAAGACGAAGAGCGCAGTCTGGAACAGGCCCAGGCCGATAAATACGAACACATCTGCCGCAAACTCCACCTTAAAAAAGGGGAAAGCCTGGTGGATATCGGCTGTGGCTGGGGGGGGATGCTGATCTACGCGGCCAAACACTACGGCATCAGCGGGGTTGGCTGCACCCTGTCCCAACAGCAATACGAATACGCCTGCGCCCGGATAAAAGAAGAAAATCTGGCGGAGCAAGTCAGCATCCGGCTGGAAGATTATCGCGACCTGCGCGGCCAGTTCGACAAGGTTGTCTCAATCGGCATGTTTGAACACGTGGGCAAAAAATACCACACCACGTTTATGCAAAAAATCAAAGAGCTGCTTAATCCCGGTGGGTTCGGGGTGTTGCACTGCATCACCAAGGATACACCCGAAAAATGCGACCCCTGGATAAATAAATATATCTTCCCCGGCGGAGAGATTCCGGCCGCAGGCGACGTGGTGCAACTTCTGGGTGACGGCGATTTCATCCTTAAGGATATGGAGAACCTCCGCCGTCACTACGCTATGACCCTGCGCGAATGGAGCAGGCGCTACGAACGGGTTGTGCCTGCCTTAGAAACCAGCTTTGGCTCACACTTTGTGCGCATGTGGCGCACCTACCTGAACTTTTCCGAAGCGGCGTTCTGCTGTGGCAAACTCCATTTGCACCAGTTTCTGTTCACGCGCGGAACCACTGACTCCTACCCACTGACGCGTGAGCACGTGTATGCAGAGGACCTTCCACCGCTGTCCGCCACACCACCGGGCACATGATTCCGGACTCCGGCGGTTGAAGTTGAACATTGAAGCTGTTTCAGTTACTTGAGCAGTGGCACACCTCGCCCTGGCGGGCGCATAAATCAAAAAAAGGGGGCGCATATGCGCCCCCTTTTTTTGGTCCCATTTTCTGGCATAAATTCTGTTACCGCAGCGGAATGCTGAGCAGATAACTACTCTCGCTCCCGTCAATAATGCTCCCGACGTCGGTAGCCAGCATATACGCCTGTCCGTTTGCAACAGCAACCCCCTGCAGCGGACGTTCGAGCTTATCCCCGATGGAGCCTTTTATCACCATACCGTTCTGATATTTGAACACCGCCAGCCAACTTCGATCAATCGCCGACGCAACCCCGACATTGCGCATGATGTTACCATCTGCCGCCAGAGAGACAATCTCACGGACGCCGTCACCATCCAGGTCAGCAGCAATCGGCGCAACCTCGAAGCTGACATTATTGATCAGGGAATATTTCGCATCGGGATCTACATCATAGGTTATAGTCGAGACCGAGCCACCCATCTCTTTGCTGGATTTATATATCTGCTTGGTACCCCTAAAGATGTACAGGCGCCGATTCCGCACAAACACCGATTCAATCTGGCCATCGCCGGTTACATCGGTAAGCAATGCTCCAAAAATCTGGAACGAGCTCGGCAGGGTCAACGGTGGAGGAGAAGATTTAAACTCACCGCCAACAAGGCTCAACTCTTCGACTCTTCTGCCGTAGAAATTCTCGCGCTCAAAATCCTGCCCCAAGAGCAGTTCCGAGCGCATATCTCCATTGAGATCAAAACCGGCCACCATTTTGCTGTAACCGCGCACAACCGTCTGCAGCTTGTTCCCTGCCAATTTCAGCAGATCGGTATTGACCCGGTCATCGGACCAGATCGTTACAACCAGATACGCTTCGCCGGGCTGGGGCTGATACCAGCTCAGGGCTAAAATCTGCCCCATGGTGGCGCTGTCGCCGCTGGCGATCTGCTCCAGACCTTCACCTACTACATATATATCGATTGCACCGCCATCCGTGGCTGCAAGCAGCAGCTTCCCATCTACCTGTTCAAAATCCGCCATCACGGTTTTTTTGTTAAACTGCCCAACCATGTCAAACTGCGGAAACTCCATATTGAAGCCGCTCGAAGTGTGCGAGGTCGAGGGTGGTTGCACTTGACTGGTCTCGTACTTTATCGCGCTTGCGCTTTGCCCCGCCGGAGCGAGCATTGCTGCAGGAGCCGCCACGCCAAGGGCCGTGGCTGGAGGTACAGGAATAGAAACAGGGGGGGTAATAGCACTGGTAGGAACCGCCCCAACTGTGCCAGATCCTGCGCCATAGCCTGCACCATAGCCTGCCCCACGCCTTGGCTCTGGAGCATAGGCGCGAATCAAGGTGCCTGCGGAGTCGCGCACCTCCAACCCGTTAGGGGTGACATTGAAGGCCAACTGTGCAGCGGCGGCATCCATCCCCTCCTGCCACTCCAGGTGCGGCAGAGCGCGCCGCAAAGCCGCATACATCGCTTCATGGCCACCGGTTTCATCCCGGAACACCGCGCTTAAATTGCTGAAGCGCTTCAGGTGCGCCCCCGCTTTAATGGAGGCAGCGCCCTCCTGCGGGCCAACCAGGCTGGCGTAGGAGTAGCCACCCTTGACCTGGGTCACGCGCAACACCGCCACGGTCTTATCCAGGGTACCCAATATTTGCTTGGTTACCGGATGCACGATCTGCGCACCCTCCTCAACCACGGCGAACAGATCCCCCACCCCCACGCCGTTGGACGCGTCCAGATCAATAATGTAGGTATCGGGACCTGCAGCCATGACCACTACCCCTGAGACGGGCGCGAAGTCTTTCGCCACCTGTTCCACCACCGCGGCATGGGCAACAACCGTTGTCAGCAGCAGCATTACCAGCGCGGTCAAACCTGCGAATCTGTAGTTTTTCAACTTGAACCCTCCTTTTGACTATATCCACCTCAAACTACTTAACGTGCAGACGGTTAATTATATTTTTTATGAATCATACCGCGTTCGTCTGCCGCTGCCCACCGCAAATCATGTAGCAAAACCTGGTTCTAAAAAAAAAGCCGGACGTTTGAGTCCGGCTTTTTTCACCTTGCCTGGTAAAACACTAGCTATTCCAGTTAGAGCACCAACCAGGGGCCCCTGTTAGAATTTATAGCGGATGCGGGAGTTGATGATATAGATATCCTCATCAGAACTACCATCGCTATCGATCTCATAGTAATCCATGGCGTTATCAGTAATCAGATAGCCACCCTGGATAGCGATCTCGGTATTGCTGAACAGCTGGTAACTGGCATACGCATCAAACTCCACCCCAATCTTATCGTTTTTACGCCACTTACCATTATCATCCTCGTACTCAATGTCTTCTGCGGTCATCAGATACAGAGCCGCAGCCCCAACTCTGAGCTTGTCCGACACTTGGTAGTCATAGCCGAGGCGGTTCAGGATGAGACCCTTATCCTGCAGATAGGGAGAGGCGGAGAAGTAGTCGTCATCGGTGTACCCCTCAAACAGCACCACGGAGTACTCGGAATTGATGTCGGTATCGGTAGCGACAAAAGCATCCAGATCGGTATCATTAGGATCATCATCACCAGATGCATACCAGAAGGTGTAGGTGAGCTTCCCTTTACCGATGTGCATCCCTACATCGAAGTGGCCAAAGTAACCACCGAAATCATAGTCATTCATGAAATCACCGGTCTGGTACATCAGGTCCCAGTTGACAAAGAAATCGCCACCTTTCCAGTTACCGTCAACCCCGAAGGTGTAGAGATTCAGGTCTGCAGGGGTACCGTCAACGGCAAATCCTTTGACGTAATAGTGGGAAATATCGTCGAAGCTGTAGTTGTAGGTGCCAGTAATATTTCCATCTTCATCTTTAACATCATAGGTATCGCCAACCCCAAGCCCATCACTGTGCTGATACACTACGAAGAGCCCGAGTTTGGTTCCTTCATACGGCTTCAGGTCGTAGCGCACATACAAAGAGTCGAGGTCTTCAAAGTCGTTATCGCCGGGCGAGGCAATTACCTCATAGCCACGATACCAACCCACAGTCAGATCCCCGGGGCCTGCCGCAAACTTATAATCGATGCCGGTTGCGGTCTCAACCCAGAAAAACTTATTGATGTTCACCGGCAGCAGGCCCACGCGGGTGCGCCCCTGGCCTAAGGCAAAGTCAATATACGCCCAGCGGGTCTCTACGTTAACGCCGTCACCAGAAAAAGCGCCCCCCTTGCCCTTGTCACCAAACTGAATCCCCCCAACCTCAATGGCGTATACACCCTTGATGGCGCCACCGTCACTGGCAATAGTGGTCCATAGGCGGTACTTGATCTCCCCCATGGTGTCATTGGTAGAATCATCGGAAATAATGTGACTCCTGTGGTCGCCGTTAGAATCAATACTTTTATTGTAACTTGCCAGTTTTTCCCCTTTATCTATGCTGTTAAAGAAACCAGCTTGGTTGGTGTAGAGGCGGAACCGGTTATTCAGGTCACCGTTAAAGGTAAATTCCACCGCAAATGCGGGGGCTGCCATGCTCAGCATCAGCGCCAGAGCTATAATAATTCTCTTCATTCTCGTTCCTCCTTGTTTTATTAAGCTAGCCATCGTTCAGTTCTGATCTTCATGCCAAAATCATGCAGACTGCGGTTTTCATGCGTTATTAAGAGCCTCTTTCCAACACTTCTCAATAAAACCGCTGTTTACTGCAGAATACTGCGGCAGGGCCATGCAGCATCCCGTGGCACCACACCTCCTTTCAAAGTGAAATTACCCTGTCAGTTCTCAGGATCATTCTAAAACAGTGTAAACCTTGTGCAAGATTACTGCCAAAAACAAGCGCTTCTTCTATTTACGCTGGGTAACTGGCTGTTAAACGGGAGGTTATCTTTTCTTGCGCCGGAAACCTGCCTTAAACAAAGATGCGTCGCGGCCAACACAGTGTTGCTTTCTCAACACGGATATCTTGCTCTTTGCCTCAACCTGCCGCAATAATTAAACCATGTTCTATTTACTTGCAGTTACCGAACATTGTCAAGATAAAATATTTGTTCTTCTTTTGATTTAAGGGTCTTACAGTCGATATTCACATAAAATACCATGTAACACAGTTATACCCCTTCGCGGTCAGCTCTTTTTGTTCAAATTGGCTTTAAAGAAAATGACTTACAAAATTCACTGCCCCGCCTGGCACAGCTCTGTCAGTACTCCAGCGCTGCTTTTCGGATGGATAAACGCGATCTTGGCGCCGTGGGCCCCGTTGCGCGGCTGGGTATCGATGAGGCGAACTCCCTGCGCTGCGAGGCTCTTTAAGGTACTGGCAATGTCCTCCACGGCGTAGGCGATATGGTGAATTCCAGGGCCGTTCTTCTGCAGAAATTTAGCCACCGGCGAATCCTCACTGGTGGGCTCCAGAAGCTCAATGCTGCTTTCACCGATCTGCAGAAACGCAACCTTTACTTTTTGCTCTGCCACCTCTTCGGTACCCATGTATTGCATATGCAGTTGATCGCGGTAGTAGGGCAGTGATTCTTCTATACTTGAAACTGCGATGCCGATGTGGTCGATTCTTGTTAGCATAATATTAGCCCCTTATAAGAAATTTACAATGTATGCCGCGGTAAAATGGCAGAAATCGGCAGCCGCAGCACAACTTCCTGCAGTGCCCGGGTGTCCCAGACACGCCAGGCCAGACACGTTGTTGTACGTAAACCATCCGTTTAAACCCAGCGCCCTCAAATAAAGGCAAAAAAAGTTTCCGCCGGCGGGGTTTTGTTGCCCTGCAAGAAGTGCAAATACAGAATACCTGTTTATTTGTAAAAATACCGAAACAATTCAGCACTGTATCCATTTTAAACCGTAAGCAGGATCAGGACAGGAGATAGTGAAATCCCACCTTCAAACCCGCGGTTTGCCTGATAGAACGCAAAACCTCATAACATGCTGTTATAAAACAACTTCTCTAAAAGCAGGAGTTGTCAAGTGAAAAAATATGCCTATACTGTATTAGAAAGAAGTGCCGCTAGCAAATGCGGTAACGCGGCCGCGCAGGTGCGGAGCGGAAGCGCTGGAGGGGGTGTAAAACACCAATTTTACCGAGCGTAACTACCTAACCCAACCCACTTACCCCTTAGCCGAAAGGAGCTATCCCTATGAAATGTCCGGTATGCAAAAACCACAAAGGCGCTAATATCTCCTTACACACCGAGGGCTTCTACGCGGGAATTACAGAATGTGACATATGCGGGACCGTGTGGTCGTCAAAGCAAGGATTGCAGAAGGTTGTCAAGGATGGGCAGGCCCGTTCATTTCTGGAGGGTGCTCCAGAAAACGTAGAAGCCGATGATTACGCCTATAACTAAGCGCCACCCCCGGCGAAAGGTGGCTCCCGAAGGGCTATAAGGGGAGGGACCACAATCTGGGGGAGGGACCACAATCTGCCACAATCTGGCGTGGCTTTTGAAAAACTTGCTAAAAACTTGCTATGCTTCCGGCGCACCCGCACCGCAAAATAAAACAAGCCCAAAGAGTGAATTCCTTCCCCCCTCTTTGGGCTTGCTGCGTCTGTAGCGGGACCTGCAGACTTCAGGCCGCACCCTCTGCTAGGTGATGGCCTGCAGATAGGCTTCCGTGGTATTTCGCCGCTCTTTCTCAACGGCCTGGTGGTCAACCTCAACAAATCTCTCATCCGGGGTCACCTTGAAGATCGGCTGCCCCTTGGACACAATCACACCGTCGCCCCTGTCAATAAGGATTTTATCTACGGTTCCAGAAAATGGCGCCGGGATTTTGTTGAACATCTTCATAACTTCGAGGATGAACAGCGGCTGCCCCTTCTCAAAGTGCTCCCCTTCTTTTATGAACGGCGGCATCCCTGGCGCTTCCTGGGCATAGTACATCCCTCCACCGGGAGTGACAATCTCATCTTCCTTAGTGGCCGGAGGCGGCACCAACACCTTCTTCATCTGCGCCTGCAGGACTGAATCATGCAGATACTCAGGGATGGTCACGTCGAGGTTTTCCTCCACCTTGAAGTCAAAAAAGTTGGTCTTGACCCCTACCATATACAGCAGCCCCAGCAACTCATTCCCAGCCTCAAAACCTATGTGGGCCGCCCGAATAGCATCCCACTCCGCCGCGCTGAAATTCCCCTGGGGCTTCTCATTTTCCAGCAGGGTGTTCAGGGTCTCAAAATCATCTAGATCGCCAGGAAAATGCTCGCGCAGACCGGTGTAGAAGGAGATCGCCTTTTGCAAATGTTCATGGTCGTGGGACCAGATCACATCGGACGCCGGCGCATCGGGGCGCATAGTCATGTTCAGGTATTCATAGGTTTCGGCGATGATCAGCAGAGGATTCCGCAGCCACTTGAGTTTGCGTCTCTCCATGCAGAAATTCTTTCGATTCAGGCTGAGCCAGCCCGAAAGCACGTGCGGATCCTTGAGAATAATCTGCAGCGGCCGGGTCAGCAGGGTACCATTGCGATCGAGAATATCGGAGATCGCCTTCTTAACCTCCGGATTATCTGCATTGGCCGCCACATAGCGCTTTTTTAAGGATAAAAATGCTACTACCGGATCAACCTTGGCAGCTTCCTGTTTCAGGCACCCCATCAAAGTCAGGTACGGCATCACAAAACGGGTGGTGGGTTTGGCCATAACATTGTTGCCGATAAACCAATTCACCAGCCCATATTGAAATTCAAGGTTGGTGGCCAGATTCGTGCCGTAGATGGTGGTGCGCCGCAACACTTCAGATAGATGCTTAAAGCTTTCGAGGCGGTCATCTCCCTTGGTCAGCAACAGAGCGATGTTGGAGTCATATGCACCCGATACGGTATAGCGCATAAACTGCCCGGTATCGGGGTTTGCAGTGCAGATCCCCTGGTCGTCACGAATCTCCCCTTCGATGGGGTCTGACCAGTAGCGGATAACACCGCCGGCTGAGGGGGACAATGAGCAATCTGTCGCGTTAAGACGCGCTTCAACCGCAGCACCGAAGCGGGGCACCCGCTCCGGGCGGGGCAGGCGCTCCTTGTGCAGGGCAAGCAGGGCCATCGCCTCCACCAGCGATTCTACAATAAAGAAATCCTCTTTATCGTCTGGATTAGTAAACTTCAGGGTGTAAACCAGCTCGGTGACGCGATGTTCCACCTGAATTCGGGTGTTAACCTCCATGAAATAGTGGCGCTGGCGATCGACAATGCACTCGAATGTCGATGCAGAATCAAGCCCCGCAGCCTGACCAAAGCGTTCCGACTCTTCCTCCATCCGCTGCAGGATTCCAAGATCGATTTCGAGGGCCTTGACAACCACTTCATCGCCAGCCGCCCGGGCTTTCTCTATCTCGCGGGCTAACCCCTCCTGGGTCACGGACATCTCCAGCAGCTTCTGTTCGTGCATCTGCAAAGAGCAGTCGCGCCCCCCCAGGGCGATACACCAGTCCCCGTTGCCGAGGAGCTGAATTTCGTTGTGCCGGGTCTGCTCGATATTGAGCTCGACCAGCACGTTTTTATTATCCCCCACACCACCAGCCTTAACCTCGTTCAGGATCTCCAGCACCAGACCTGGTGCCTCAGAGGCGGCCCTGGCGATATCCGCCGCGGTGGGCTCATCTTTGGCCAGCAGTGAAGCCCCAAGGATCCGCTGCCCCTTACCGCCCCCACCGCCGATAGCCTTCAGGCGGATACGGGAGCCGGGGTAATCGCGGAACATAGCGGCACATTCGCGCTCTACCTGCTTGCTCAGCTCCCTGATGGAGAACAGATCGATCCCTTTTTTATAGGATGCCGCCAGAATGTGGTCAGCCAGTTGTGGAAGGTCCAGCTCGGTATCGTTCAAGATCGCGTTGTCGCACTTAAGCCCCTTAGATTTAACCAGGGCGAGGAGGCTCTCACGGGTGGAGTACTTGGTGACGAGGGTGCGGGCAGTAACGTTGTCGATTCCGGGAGTGACCGAAACACCGACCTTGAGGGCGGTGCGTTTTGCCTCATCTTTTTTACCCGCGCCGCGCTGCGTTTCGCTGCAGGGGCCGATAAACTTAAGTCCGGCTTCTTCAATGGCGGCGACAAACTCGTCATCTTCAGCCATGAAGCCGTAACCGGCAAAGATGGAGTCGTAGCCATTCTCAAGGGCAATGCCGATAATCTGCCCGATGCGCTCGACCCGCTCTTCCTTGCTTGCACCACTGTAGTCGGGCACTCGATGCACGCGGCGGTTATCCGTCAGGGTGCGCAGTTCCGGTGACAGTGCATTGGGATAGACGATGGAGTCCTTCTCAGACAAAAGGATGCCGTAGTGGGAAATCCCCATCTCAGTATAGACATCGATCGCCTCTTTCCGGATCGGACCGCGACAGACGATCAGCGGCTTTAACTCTTCACAGGAGAAGGAACGCACCCACTCCGAAGAGGACTCACCCAAACGGCGATCACGGTGTATCAGCGGATTGTTGACGTAGAAGTTCTGATTCTGCAATGTATTTTTTGCCATGGGCTTCATCTCCAGTTCCATGGGGTTGTCAAAACGGGCATTTTCATCCCTGGCTGTGTTTCAGCTCGCTTAATGGAACTCGCGCTGAACAGACTGCCATGCACTTGGCTTATAGTGGCGCAAGAAAAAGTTCATGTTTTTGCCCAACTCACGCCGCAGGTCCGTTGGCATAACCAGCGAAGAGATAGATCCCAGCGCCAAACCCTCCTTCGGGTTCATCAACTCTTTTTCGTAGAGGGTGTTGAGCTTCGCCTCCTCCTGCTGCAACCACATGGCGGCTTGTTTCTCACTTTCACGTTTGGCCTCGACATGATCGAGCCCGGCGGCAACCAACCGTTCA
This sequence comes from uncultured Desulfuromonas sp., assembly GCA_964444945.1. Lineage (GTDB taxonomy): Bacteria > Desulfobacterota > Desulfuromonadia > Desulfuromonadales > Desulfuromonadaceae > JAIVHC01. The sequence goes on along the minus strand of CAYUJC010000014.1, from coordinate 15,895 downwards.
ATTCCGCGCTGCACCATACCGGATACGGCACCACGCACTTTGCGCAACTCATCCTTATACACAAACTCTTTGCCGGCCGGCCCCATAACCGCCAGACGCGTAGTGGGCAGAGCCAACACCAGGTCTGCGCCGGTGGGATAGTTGTTGTACGAGGCATACGCGCCGCCATAGGCATTGCGCAGAATCAACAGAATTCTGGGGGTACGGACATCCACGATGGAATCGAGCATGGTGCGCCCGGCCTGCACGATACCGCGTGCTTCCTGTTCGCGTCCGGGGAGGAAGCCGGTGGTATCTTCCATGAAAATAAGGGGGATGTTGTAGATGTTGCAGAAACGGACAAAGCGCGCAATTTTCACCGCAGAATCACAGTCAATCTGGCCGGAGGATACCGCTGAATTATTGGCAACAAAGCCCACAACGTTACCATCCAGACGCCCGAAAGCGGTAACGGCCTCGCGCGCCCGGGTGGGCTGAAGTTCAAAGTAATCGCCGTGGTCACACACCTGTTGAATGATGATGGAGACATCGAAGGGGGTGTTGAAGCCGGTGGGCGAGTTGAAGGCTTTTTTGAGCAAGGTGTTGATCTCCCAGGTCTTACGCTTCAGGGGATCTGTAGTTTCAAGCGCTGGCGCCATGCTGTGGTTATTGTCAGGCAGATAGCCGAGCAGGTGCACGGCGGTACGCAGCGCGGAGGTCTCATCTTCAACGGTGAGGTCAGCGACGCCGGTAGCAGCATGCACCCTGGGGCCACCCAGATCTTCGGGCGAAATATCCTCACCAAGCACCGACTTCACTACGCCTGGGCCGGTAAGACCGAAAAAAGTGTCTTTCGGCTGGATCACAAAACTACCCTGGCGCGGCAGGTAAGAACCGCCGCCGGCGTTAAAGCCGAACATGCACATAATACTGGGAACCACGCCGCTGATCTTGCGCAGGGAAGTAAACGCTTCGGCATATCCATCCAGACCGCCCACCCCGGCCGGAACAAAGGCCCCGGCGCTGTCGTTCATGCCGATGACGGGGATCCCCTTCTCGCCGGCCATATTAAATAGTTTGGCCAACTTTCTGCCGTTGGTTGCATCGATGGAGCCGGCGCGCACGGTAAAATCATGGCCGTAGAAGGCGACATCCCGCCCTTTAATATTCAGAATTCCCGTAACCAGCGAGGCTCCATCCAGGTTGGGACCCCAGTTCTGGAAGTGGATATTGGGCTCCTCTTTGGTTAAAACCCGCAGCCGCTCCCACACCGTCATCCGCTGTTTGAAATGCTGTTTCTCTATCTGCCCAACCGGCACCGATTTGATAGGGCGTTCCATCAATTCGTGCCCTTCCTTCATCGCCTCTTCATACGGCCCCTTCTCGCCGGGGAGTTCCCCAGGGATGGTAAACTCTACATCTTCGGGTGGGGCAAGGGGGTTCTCCAGTGAGGGTATCAGCACTTTTTTTGCCATAATTCATCCATCCTTTATTGATATAAATAATGCTTTCCGGTCGGCACCATGCGTGCTGGAGAGGGTCTCCAGCGCAGGTTGTCAAATTCAACCTTGCCTGGCTGTGCATTTTACCCCTGAAAGCCAGAAAGACCGGGGGCGGAGCAAGGGACAAAATCCAGCCAGTGAAGCAGAACCGGGCTGTCCACAAAAAGATAAGGCCTGCGTCAGCGGGTTACGATCGCCAGCACCTGCACCTCTTCCCCATCGTAGGAGAGGAGGCGATGTTTCATGGAAGAGTCAAAGTAGACGGTATCTCCAGCCTCAAGTTTTATGCGCTCATCACCCAGCAACACTTCAGCGGTTCCACTCATCACCAGCAGAAACTCTTCCCCGTCATGGCTGTACATGGTCTCGTCGGTGCTGCGCTCTTTCACCGTAACCACAAAAGGTTCCATCTTTTTATTGAGCTTATGCACCGACAGCGCTTCATACGTGTAGCCATGCCCTTTGCCGGCCTTGGAAATTACCCGGCTAACCACGCGGCGGTCGTCCACTCTCACCACCTCATAACGGCGCGGCTCATCACCCTCTTCAAAAAAGTGGCTGATTTTGACCTCAAAAAAACGTGCAATTTTAGACAATGTCGCGATCGGTGGCGATACATTATTGTTTTCGATCTGAGATATCAGCGCCGGAGAAAATCCGGTTTCGTTGGCCACCGCCTGCAATGTCAGCTGTCGAGCTTTGCGCAGTTCTTTGATTTTTTCCCCTATGTTATATTCCATGCAACCTCAAGAATAAAAAACAGTTTTATTTTCAGTTCGATATAAAACATGCGTCGGTAAATGTCAATGTCAAATGTTTATCACGCTTAAAGGGTATTTACTGTCGATAAAGAAAAAAGTCGCGGCGAATGCCCCGCTGCACTGGATCGAATGTGTGCTGAATTACAGGCGAATCCCCGTTATCAGCAGCCCTGCACAATGGCAACAGATGACTTGGCACAGCAGGGGAGCTTCAAAGTGCGCAATAAAAATTTTTCGCGCTATAAGCTACTGTTTTTTAAAGACTGTTTTCTAAAATATCGCCCGCAAAGAAGAATTTTGCTTCTGGACTGGCCCCCGCCGGCCTGTACCCGGGCAGTGCAGATACGCAAGGGGCACATCTGCCGCGTTCAATCCTCTTGACAGGGCTGCACCAGGATTGGTAATTTTGGGTTCGCTAAAACTTTTTAGCAAATCTAAAAAAGCATTCTATCGCCTGTACTCCGTTTGCACAACTGCGGTAGTTTTTACCAAAGCACCTGCAAGGATCACGCAGTCCGGAGCATGTTTCAGGCTCCGCGCAGCGAGGTCACTGCAGGGCAGGAAGAGGCAACGCCACCTCCTGTCTTCCAGGATGCGCAGCGACAGCGGGTATTTTTCGTACTGAAAAGATCGGAAGGGATAACCCATGAATGATACACAACCAGGGGCGCCATTTCCAGCCCCGAAAGAGCGAGCGCCTGCAAAAAACCATTCCGCTACCCATCCCGCCAAGATACATGTGTACACTGGTGACGGCAAAGGCAAAACCACCGCCGCGCTGGGGCAGGCCTTCCGTGCTGCCGGACATGGGTTGAGGATCCATATCCTCCACTTCATGAAAAATGATCCTAACTATGGTGAGATGCTCAGTGCTGCTAGAATGGGAGAAAACTGGCATGCGGAGCAGTGCGGCAGAGCGCGCTTCGTAAACAAAAGGAACCCCGCCGTCGCGGACATAGAGTTGGCGCGGCAGGGGCTGGAGCGCGCCCACGCCCTCGCCAGCAGCGGCACTGTGGATCTGCTGGTTCTGGATGAACTGGTTAACGCGCTGGACTTCAACCTCGTAGAGCTCGACGCGGTTCTCGATCTGCTGCGCACGCGCGCCCTCAACACCGAAATCATTCTTACCGGGCGCAATGCCCCGGCACAACTTATAGAGGCGGCAGATCTGGTTACCCAGATGCGCCTGATCAAACACTACTACGACACAGGCACACCGGCACGCGTCGGGATTGAGTCCTGAATTCCACCCAAACAGCTGAACGCTTCATCTCAGCGACCACTGAAAAAGGAATAAAGTTATGGCAGAAAAACCCACTTTGGCCGCCTGGGAAGCCAAGGCCAAAAAGGAGAAAAAAACCGACGATCTGTCCAACTTCAAATGGGACACCCCGGAGGGGATCAGGGTAAAACCCCTGTACACCGAGGCGGATACGGCGAAGCTCGAACACCTCGGCACCCTGCCGGGCCTATCCCCCTTTCTGCGTGGCCCCGTCGCCACCATGTATGCCGGCCGCCCCTGGACTGTACGCCAATATGCCGGGTTCTCCACCGCAGAGGAATCCAACGCGTTCTACAAGCGCAACCTCGCCGCCGGGCAACAAGGGCTTTCCGTCGCTTTTGACCTCGCCACCCATCGCGGGTACGACTCTGACCATCCGCGCGTCGTGGGTGACGTGGGCAAAGCCGGGGTGGCTATCGATTCGGTTGAGGATATGAAGATCCTGTTCGATGAAATTCCCCTGGATAAGGTCTCGGTATCCATGACCATGAACGGCGCGGTGCTCCCCATCATGGCGAACTATATTGTCGCCGCCGAGGAACAGGGGGTAACCCAGGAGCAATTGGCCGGTACCATCCAGAACGACATTCTCAAAGAATTCATGGTGCGCAACACCTACATCTATCCGCCTGAACCCTCCATGCGGATCGTAGCCGACATTATCGCCTACACCAGCCAGTATATGCCGAGGTTTAACTCCATCTCCATCTCGGGCTATCATATTCAGGAGGCGGGCGCCAACAACGTACAGGAGCTCGCCTTCACCCTCGCCGATGGCCTCGAATATGTGAAGGCGGCGCTGGCCAAAGGACTCGATATCGACGCCTTCGCCCCTCGGCTGTCGTTCTTCTTTGCCATCGGCATGAATTTCTTCATGGAAGCCGCGAAGCTGCGTGCGGCGCGCTTTCTGTGGGCCGAAATGATGGAGCAATTCAAGCCGCAGAACCCCAAATCTAAAAGTCTGCGCACCCACTGCCAGACTTCGGGCTGGAGTCTGACGGAGCAGGATCCCTACAATAATGTGGTGCGCACCACCCTCGAAGCCCTGGCTGCCGTCCTGGGGGGGACCCAGTCTCTGCACACCAACGCCCTGGATGAAGCTATCGCCCTGCCCACGGAGCACTCCGCCCGCATCGCGCGCAACACTCAGCTCATCATTCAGGAGGAGAGCGGCATCACCAATGTGGTTGATCCACTGGCGGGCTCCTATTATGTAGAATCGATGACGGCAGAACTGATCAAGGAAGCGCGCAAGCTCTTACAAGAGATCGAAGAGCTGGGCGGCATGACCGCTGCGATTGAATCCGGGATGCCCAAGTTGCGCATCGAGGAATCTGCCGCCAAGAAGCAGGCGGCCATCGACAGTGGGCGCGACGTAATTGTCGGGGTCAACAAGTATCAGCTCAAGGATGAAGACCCCATCGATGCCCTCAGTATCGATAACACCGCAGTCCGCAGTTCCCAGATAAAGCGCCTGGAACAGATGCGCTCCTCCCGCGATGAGAAGAAGTGCCAGGCCGCTCTTGCCGCGCTGACCGCTGCGTGCAGCGATGAATCCCAGAACCTCATGGGGTTGTGTATCGACGCGGCGCGCCAGCGCGCCAGCGTCGGGGAGATATCCGCCGCCATGGAGAAGGTGTTCGGGCGGCATAAGGCGCAAATTCAACTTGTAGCAGGAGCGTATGCATCCGTGTGTGATTCAGACGAAAATTTTGCCCACCTCAAAAACAAGATTGAAGAGTTCAATGCCACCGAAGGACGCCGCCCCCGCATCCTCATCGCCAAAATGGGGCAGGACGGGCACGACCGCGGGGCGAAGGTGGTCGCCAGCGCCTACGCCGATATCGGCTTCGATGTCGATGTCGGCCCCCTGTTCCAGACCCCGAAAGAAGCGGCCAAAATGGCGGTGGAGAATGACGTCCACGTGGTGGGCGTTTCAAGCCTTGCCGCCGGGCACATGACGCTGGTGCCACAGCTGGCCGCAGAGTTGAAAAAACTCGGCGGCGACGACATTGTGATTGTGTGTGGCGGGGTGATTCCGCGGCAGGATTATGCCGCCCTGTATGCCGCCGGAGCTGCGTGCATCTTCGGCCCCGGCACCCCCATTCTGAAATCCGGGCTGGAGACTCTGGAAGCCATAGGCAAAAAGCGTAACGCCTGACCCCTTGCCAACACCGGATGCCGACATCTGATATCTATCCAGGCAGGGCGCAGAGCATACACAGCTCTGCGCCCGCGCCACATTCATACAGGAAGAGCCATGCACATCGCGGCCAAGCACATTGAATATATAATCACCGGCATCGAGGCCGGCAAACTGCGCGCCCTGGCGAAGGGGATCACCCTGATCGAGAGCCGGAAGCCCGAGCACATGGAACAAGCCACCAAGGTGCTTGAAACCCTGCTGCCCAGAACCGGCAATTCTATACGTATCGGCATCTCCGGCGTCCCCGGCGTGGGCAAGAGCACCTTTATTGAGGCTTTCGGCCTGAATCTGGTACGAAGGGGGCACAAGGTCGCAGTCCTCGCCGTAGATCCTTCTTCGCAAATCACCGGCGGGAGTATCCTCGGGGACAAAACCCGCATGGAACAGCTGGCACGGGAGGAAAACGCCTTTATTCGCCCCTCCCCGGCAGGGGAAACCCTGGGTGGAGTAGCGCGCAAAACCCGCGAAACCATGCTCTTGTGTGAAGCCGCCAACTACGACGTCATCCTGGTTGAGACTGTCGGTGTTGGGCAGTCAGAAATTGCCGTAGCCGCCATGGTCGATGTGTTCCTGCTCCTGCAACTGACCGGCGCGGGCGATGAGCTCCAGGGGATCAAGAAGGGGGTGATGGAGATCGCCGACGCCATCATCATCAACAAGGCCGATGGCAACAACAAGCCCGCAGCGGAGCTGGCCCGCCAGCAATACCTCAACGCCCTGCACATCATGCGCCCCAAAAGCCCGAACTGGACAGTTCCGGTGCTCACCTGCAGCGCGCTGCACAATATCGGCATGGATCACATCTGGGAAACCCTGGAAGAGTTCCGCGCCAGGATGCTCAGCAGCGGCGAGTTTGACCTGAAACGGCGCCAACAGGCGCGGGAATGGATGTGGACCCTGCTGCTGGACGACTTGAAGGAGCTGTTCATCCGCGACAAGAATGTCGCCCCCCTGTTGCCCCAGGTGGAGCAGAGTGTCATTGAAGGACGGACAACCCCGGGCGCCGCCAGCCGGCGTTTGCTCGAACGGTTTCGGCGTCACTGACCTGCCTTGCCCCTTGTTGCGCGCAAACCCTCCACCAACCCTTGTGTGGATAACACCCCCCCTCCCACCGCACAACTTCACCCGCCCCCGGACAGGCAGAACTATTGACTTTGCCTGCGTCTGTGCTTATCCTTACGCCGTTTAAACCTTCAACCTTCTGAGGAAACCTTGAATATTCCAAGCGGTTCAAACGGTGCAAAGCTCAAACAGCCGTGTGGTCTGAGCCTGTGGCCAAGTGAATTAAAACGCCCTGATTTCCACATCGAGCCCGGATACTATTACACCCAGCTGGAAGAGTGTGAGGGGGCTTTTCGCTTTATCGTCTTAAGCGATATAGGCGCGCTGCCACAACTGTTACATGACTGCAGCACCCTGGTCTCCGACGAGAGTTTTTTCATCCTTGAATACTACCCCGATGAAGTGGAGGCCGAAGAGGAGGAGACCTCGGTAGAGCCGACGGTGTTCTATTCTCCATATCTGCCCACCGCAGAAATTCTGGAAATACTCCAACCCTATCTCAGCCGCCTTATCCATGACGGCTTTGTCGGCTTCGGGCTGGCCAACAACCGCCTCGGGGCGGAGATATTTTATTCGGAAGAAAAAGCCCTCACCATTTTTACCGCCAACCACATCCGCACCATGGATATCCTCAACCGCTACCACTTGCATCATCGCACCGAGATTCTGTTCCCCGCCGACTTTGCCCACAATCATCTGTCGCTGAGCAACATCCCGAAGGGGGAACTCCCCGCGGAGTTACACCAGTTCGAACCCGAAGAGCTGGATTACATCAATTACTGTGACGAGCTGGTGGAGCTATTTTGTATGACTGCTACCAGTGACAGCGACAATTTCTTTCTGTCTGCCTCGGAGCAGGACGCCATCGCCGAAATCATGCTCAAGCAGCATGAGATCGAGTGGGATGAAGAGGAGGAGTTTGTCAACCTCCTGCTGGACTGGAAAGATTTTGTCGCTATCTGCAAAACCGGCTTTGATGAGGATTTAGCCGAATACCTCGAAGGGTTGGTTATCCGCGACTGTATCGCCATGGTCTGCTCTCAATGCAACAGCCAGCTGCGCCATAAACTCCTGCTGTTTATCGCCGATGCAGATAAAACCTTCAAACACCTGCTGACCGATACCGGCAAGAGCCCATTTAGCGCGCGCTGCACCAAGCATCCACGCAACCTCCATTTCTGGCACTGGGGAATTCCGCGCACCTACGGGGTAGAGATGCGCCGCGACCTGATCCGCATCGGCTGGTATCAGAATCAGTCATGATACTGATCCTCAGCGCCGTAGCGCAGGAAAACGCCCATCTTATCGAGCAGTTGAACCAGCCCCGGCGCAGGTGCTGCGGCCCGGTGGAACTGCACACCGGTCTCCTCGGAGAACATCATGTCACCCTTGCCACTACCGGTATTGGCAAGGCCAACGCCGCCGGCATCAGCGCCATGCTGTTGCTCCACCTCCGCCCTGCGCTGGTTATCCTGTGCGGATGTGGCGGGGCCTATCACTCCGGTGGGCTGAGCACGGGTGATCTGGCGCTGGCGACGGCAGAGTATTACGCCGATGAAGGGGCGATAACCCCGCACGGTTTTCTCGGTATGGACGCGCTGGGTCTGGCCATGCTGGAACACGCAGGCACCCGTTATTTCAACAGCTTCCCTACCAATCCACGCCTGACAGATCTGGCTGCAGCCAGCCTGGGTGCTTTTGCGCTCACGGCCCATTGCAAGCTGAGCACCGGGCGCTTTGTAACAGTTTCCACCTGCAGTGGCACCGACTCCCGCGCCAGCGCGGTAGAAGCCGCCACCGGGGGAATCTGCGAAAGCATGGAAGGAGCCGCAGTGGCGCAGATGTGTCGTATGTTTGCTACGGATTTTATTGAAATACGCGCCATTTCCAATATGGTTGAAACCCGCGATCTAACCCGGTGGGATCTGCCCGGCGCCATGCGGCGTGCGCAGGAGGCGCTCCTCTACTGGCTGCACCACTGCCCCCCTGCAACCCTGTCCTCCTGCAACCCCGACGCGCCTGCCCCCCCCGCAGCCCCAACAACCCCCAAACCACAGGAAGTGTGATGGCTCAGCACTTGACCCTGGGATACTCCCCCTGCCCGAACGATACCTTCATCTTTGCCGCTCTGGTTCATGCCCAGGTTCCGTGTGCCGGGCTCCGTTTCAGCGAACGCCTTGAAGATGTGGAGACCCTCAATCGCCTGGCCCTTACAGCTACCCTCGATATCACCAAGATCTCCTATCACGCCTTCGGGCATGTACGTGAACATTACGCCCTGCTGCGCTCCGGCGGTGCCCTTGGGCGCGGGTGCGGGCCGCTGCTGGTGGCCCCAAAACCCTGCGACCTTGCCGCTCTGCGCGGCCAACCCATCCTGATCCCCGGCGAGATGACCACCGCCAGCCTGCTGCTGCAGCTGTGCGACAGGGGCCTTCGTAATCTGCGCAGCCTCCCCTTCGACCAGATCATGCCCGCATTGCAGCGCGGTGAAGCAGCTGCGGGGGTAATTATCCATGAATCACGCTTCACCTTTGCCGCCCATGGCCTCCATCAGGTGCTGGATCTGGGGCAGTGGTGGGAACAAACCAGCGGCCTGCCCATCCCCCTCGGCGGAATTCTGGCGCGCCGCACCCTTGCCAGACCTATGGTCGCTGCCGTGGAAGAGGGGATCAGAGCCAGTATTGAGTTTGCGCGCGCACACCCGGCCAAGGTCGCAGCCTACATCCGCAACCATGCCCAGGAGATGGCTGAAGAGGTCACCGCCCAACATATCGCCCTGTACGTCAACGATTTTTCTCTCGATCTGGGCGCAGAAGGGGAGCACGCCGTGCGCTACTTGCTGCAACAGGCAGAAGTACGCGGCATCATTCCGCCATGCGAAAAACCATTATTTGCCCTTTAGCTTTATAAGCAAATATATTGGCCAACCGAAAACTAAGCATCTATAAACCCTCTAAAAAGGAGATTTTCAGAGCATGAAAAAAGATATCCTGGCCAAAGGAGCGATCCTGCAACGCGATAAAGAAACCTACGCTGTCGCCCCCCACATCCCCGGCGGCCTCACCAACCCGGATCAGCTGCGCAAGATAGCTGATGTGGCGGAAAGGTTTGGCGCGCAAGTCCTCAAAATCACAAGCGCACAGCGCATCGCCATTGTCGGGATTGACGAGGAAAAGCTCGACCAAATCTGGGAAGAGCTGGATGAACCGGCCGGTGCCGCTATCGGTTTGTGCGTGCGCTCGGTCAAGATCTGCCCTGGCACTACGTTCTGCAAGCGCGGGCAGCAGGACTCCGTCACCCCCGGCCTGGAAATGGACACGCGCTACCACGGGAAAGAGCTGCCCTGGAAATTCAAGATGGGGGTTTCCGGCTGCGCCAACGACTGCGCTGAAGCCTGCATCAAGGACCTGGGCCTCATCGGCACCACCAAAGGATGGAAGGTTATGGTGGGGGGAAACGGTGGCGCGGCGCCGCGGCTCTCGCACATGCTTACGGACCAGCTAACTGAGCAGGAAGCCCTGGCGCTGGCAGATCACATCGTGGCCTGGTTTATCAAAAATAATCGCAAAGGACGTTTGGGTAAATTTGTCGATGAGATGGGCTTTGCTGCCTTCAAAGAAGAGATCATGGGAAGTTTCGCCGCCTGATTCAAACGCGGATATTTATAGCAGAAACAGGGAAGGGCACGCCATGGCGTGCCCTTCCAATTATTTATGGTCACCTACGTCAAAGCTAGCTTAAACTACCCCCGCAGAATTTCTTCCGGGAAATCAACCGCTTTGAGATAGCGCGCGCTGATTGCCTCTTTCAGCACTGCCAGGGTTTTTTCGTCTGCCGGAGTATCGATAGAAAGCACCACCATCGCCTCTCCGGCCTTCTCCTGCCGCCCCAGATTCATATTGCCGATATTGATGTTGGCTTCGCCCAGAATGGTGCCCATCTTGCCGATCAGACCGGGGCGATCTTCATAGTGCATAACCAGCATATGCGGTTCAGGGATGAAATCCGTTGTGAAATCGCGCATTTTTACGATGCGAGGGCGTCCTTCAAACGTGGTGCCCGCAATAGTGCGTACCCCCTGGGGTGATTCAAGGGTAATGGTGATGAGATTGGAAAACAGGACGGTCTCGGTGGTGCGGATCTCCTCCACGGCGATGCCACGCTCACGCGCCGCCATGCGCGCGTTCACCATGTTGATATCCTGTTCGGTCTGATAGTTGAGGAAAGCGGCCAATCCACACACCGTCAGGGGGGCACAGTCAAAACGCGCCACCTTTCCGGTATAGCTGAAGGTCACCTTGCTGGGATTGGCGGGTGCGAGCTGTGAAATGAAATGCCCCAATGTTTTGACCAGGGTCATAAAGGGTTTCATCTGCTCCATCAGATCTGGATCGAAACGGGGGATATTGACCGCATTTTCCAGCGGTTTGCCGTCCAGGTAGTTAATGATCTCCCGGCAGACATCAATGGCGACATTTTTCTGCGCTTCAAAGGTATTTGCCCCTAGATGCGGGGTCACCACCATGTGGGGATGCCCGATCAACTTCTTCAACACCTCGGTCTGCGGCGGCTCCTGGCTCCAGACATCGAACCCTGCCCCTGCCACCTTGCCACTTTCGAGGGCGTTGTACATCGCTTCTTCTTCGATGATGCCACCACGGGCGCAGTTGATAACGACCACCCCATCCTTCATCTGCGCGAAATGGCTGGCCTGCAGCATGCCGCGCGTTTCATCGTTGAGCGGGGTGTGCACTGTCACCACATCGGCGTAGCGCACTATTTCGTCCAGGTCTACCAGTTTAACCCCGAGATCAATGCCGCGTTTTTCCGAAATATAGGGGTCATATGCAATGACATCCATCTCAAACGCCTTGGCGCGCAGGGCCACACGCCCACCCACCTTACCTAAACCGATAATTCCCATGGTGCGCTGTTTGAGTTCATGCCCGGTAAAGGGGGCGCGCTGCCATGCTCCGCTTTTTAGGCTGGCATTCGCCTCTGGAATATTGCGGCAAAACGCCAGCAACAGTGCCATGGTGTGCTCCGCAGCGGAGTTGGTGTTTCCCAGCGGGGCGTTGACCACTATAATCCCCTTGCTGCTGGCGGTCTCTACATCTACGTTGTCAATTCCAACCCCGGCGCGCGCCACAATCTTCAAGTTTCTGGCATGCTCCAGCACCGCAGCGTTCATGGTGGTACCGCTGCGGGTGATGATTGCATCGTAGTCTCCGATGGCGGCGTGCAACTCTTCCACGCTCAGCCCCAGACGTACATCCACTTCAATGCGCGCATCGGCACGCAGGGTATCGAGTCCGGCTTCGGAAACTTCGTCAGTGACAATGACCTTCATGCTCACTCCTTCCCGGCTCAGTGAGTCGGCTATCGGTTCTGTTATCTGTCAATACTAACAATTAAATAGCAAAAATACGGAGGTGGAAGTCCATGCCACTGAAAGCGATGCATAACCTTCCCCTCCCCAAACACAGCATAGTAGTTTTCCCGAACGCTTCTGTCAATTAACACCCCGGAACATCCGCGAAAAAACACTCAACCTACTTGATAACTTCGAGGTGGCTTCTCTTGCCTTTCTTGTCTCTGTTCTTATCCTGTTCTTGTTCCTGCCCCTGTTCTTCTTCTACCGCAGCAACCCGCTCCTGCCCCTCCAGAGGATCGTCATCGGTCCCCAAGGTGGGCAGGGTGCCGCTTTTAAGCATCGATTCAATTGAATCGGCAATGGTAAGACATTGCTGCATACATACCTTGCGCACCGGGCACTGACTGCAATCTGCCTCACCAGCTGCAACACGCAGTGCATGTACCACCAGACCAACACTTTCCAACTGCGCCAACGGAATAAAAAACATCATTTCTCCTGCGGATAAATGCGGAACAATTTCAATGCACCAGGCTAATCTTCATCTTTGCCCAGGGTCCGCCCGGAGACCCTGGCGAATTCCTTGAGTTTCATCATCATATCGGCAAACTCGGCCGGGCGCAACGACTGGGGCCCATCGCTCGCGGCGGTCTCCGGGGTGGGATGCACCTCTACAATAAGACCATCACACCCAGCTGCCACCGAGGCATAACACATGGACGGCACCAGGCTCGCGTGTCCGGTAGCGTGGGATGGATCCACGATTACCGGCAGGTGGGTCTGCTCTTTCAACACCGGCACCGCCGAGATATCCAAGGTATTGCGCGTCGCGGTCTCAAAGGTGCGAATCCCGCGCTCGCACAGGATTACGCGTCGGTTGCCCTCCGCCAGAATGTACTCGGCGCTCATCAGGTATTCCTGAATCGTGGTAGCCATGCCGCGCTTGAGCAGGATGGGCTTATCCAACTGGCCCAGGATTTTCAGCAGAGCGAAGTTCTGCACATTACGCGCCCCCACCTGCATCACATCAGCATAGCGCGCCACCAGTTCCACATCGCGCGGATTAACCACCTCGGTCACAATAGGCAGCCCTGTTTCCTGGCGCGCGATATCCAGCAGTTTCAGCCCCTCCTCTTCCATCCCCTGGAATGAATACGGGCTGGTCCGCGGCTTAAATGCACCGCCGCGCAGCACCTGCGCCCCGGCACGCTTCACCGCTTTGGCTGTGTACACAATCTGTTCTTCACTCTCCACCGAACACGGCCCTGCCATAACGATGAGCTCCGGTCCGCCAACCACAACCCCGGTAGCGATCTCCACCAGACTCGCCTGGGGGCTGACTTCGCGGCTGGCCAGTTTATACGGGCGCAGAATCGGCACCACTTTGTCCACGCCGCTCATCGACTCCAGACTCTGGAGCACCATCTTCCCCCGCTCATCTCCCACCGCCCCGATTACCTCGCGGCTCTGTCCGCGAATCACATGCGGCTCATAACCCAGCTCCTTGATGCGTTTAACTGCTGCCTCTGACTGTGCAGCGCTGGCACCCTGTTTCATTACAATAATCATGCTCTTAACTCCTTCACTCTTGTGGTGAGACCAAAAACAGCAAAAGCCCGATGAGCCCCGCAGCCGTCTGTTTTACCCTTAAAACACAACGACCACGGGAAGCTCTGCCTGCCCGTGGTCGATTGATGGTATATTCGCTGGATAGTGCTGGTTCTGCGTTATTTCAGCAAATTTCACCCCGGGCAGACGGCCTGAAAAAGCCGTACCAAAAGGAAAAACTAAAAAAGCTGAAAAACGCAAAAAAATGCATGTGTGCAAAACATCCCTGTTGGGTACGTTTGGAAGATCTCAAGTGCAAAGAAGGTTAATCCAGACAGCCTCCCTTGGCAAGAAAATTTTTCCAGACCAAACTGATTTCTATCTTGACACCTGCAGGACGTCAAGATATAACTGGCCTCCGCATTGCCCAGATAGCTCAGTCGGTAGAGCAGAGGACTGAAAATCCTCGTGTCGGCGGTTCGATTCCGTCTCTGGGCACCATGAATTATTAAAAGGGTTACGGCTTTTAGCTGTAGCCCTTTTTCTATTTATCTCTGAGCCGAATATTTCCATCTTTTTTGAAAAAAACCCCCAAAGCGCTACCACCAGGCGGCACCACAAAGCCCCGGCAGAAACACCAAGCAGCCGAATTCTTCTGGAGAATAAATAGAGATTCCTCTACCATTCTACCTTTGCATTGAATGACGAGGATGAAGTGATATTGTCTGCCAACCCCGCCAAATCTAACTAACCGCCAGTGACAACGCACGGATATTAATCAGGCCAGCCTTGGTCTGGCGGTGAAGACCCCGCATAAAGTGGAGGAAGCTGCATTGCGCGCTCCGCAGGAAATTCTGGATTAGATTGCGACGCTGGATGCGCAAAGTGCGGAGATTTTGGCAGAAATTTGCGGGAGATGGTGTAATGAGGAATAGAGATGGGAAGGATGGGAACAATGAGAATGATGAAAAGCACTGCAAGGCTGCAGAGAGTTCCTATAGTTCTCATGCTTCCAATAGCTTTCAACCTGTAAAAAACACATCAGAGCTTTTACCCCCACGAGGTGATTACCAAACCCTGCTCTCCTACCAGAAATCCGCGGTGGTGTACCAATTGACCTACCGTTTTTGCCAGCGCTTTTTGCGCCGCGGTGATCGCACCATTGATCAGATGGTGCAAGCGGCGCGCTCCGGCAAGCAGAATATTATCGAAGGGAGCAAAGCCGCCACGACCTCTAAAGAGATGGAGATCAAACTGACCAACGTGGCACGCGCCAGTCAGGAAGAACTGCTCGAAGACTACCGTGATTTCCTTAAAGTGCGCGACCTGAAGATCTGGGACAAAAACTCCAAAGAAGCCCGCTATGTGCGCAACATAGGCCGTGATTCGCAGGTCAGCTATGAGCACTACCGCGAGTTCGTTGAAACCCGTCCCGCTGAAGTGGTGGCCAATATTGGCATTTGCCTGGTGCATCAGACCAACTATCTGCTCGACCAACAGTTAAAGCGCCTCGAAAAAGAGTTCTTAAAAGATGGCGGCCTGCGCGAGCGGATGACCCGCCTGCGTCTGCAGGAGCGTGATCGGCAGCGGAATCAACAAAGAAAAGAATGAAAATTAAAACCAAAAACAAGAGCGATAGGAATGAATAGGAAGCATGGGACAAATACAAACAACCAATAACTCCCATAGTTCCCATGCCTCCCATCAGGCAGCATCCCCATGGGCAACGGTCCGGGATAGTGGAGCCACTTCACCCGGCGCCTGAGGCGGAAAAAACTTGACTTAAGTCAAGGAAACCGCGCCGGCGAATATGGCATAGTTACTTCCGTTTGCACCACAAATACATCTTTAGCCAGATTGCAAAGGGAGTTGCGAAAATGGGTCTAAACACAAGAACCACCCACCTCTTGCGCCACATTTTGCGGGGTAGAATCGTTCCCTACATAAGAGCGATACGCTTGGGCATGGGCACATGCACTGTTGCATGGATGGCCCCGTGTATGGTATTGGCATTTCTGGCTTTCGCTGGACTGCAACCGGTACAGGCTCAATCTGCCGTTGGGGCGCAACCCCCTACCGGGGCGCAATCGACCATCGGGTGCCACTGCTATCAAAACCGTCTATTCGATACCAAGGCGCCCGGCGCGGCGGATGATTTTTATCTGACCACTACCCACAACG
>CAYUJC010000013.1:0-42290 GCA_964444945.1 uncultured Desulfuromonas sp. | reverse complement strand
GATGCCCCCCCTGGCCCCAGTTGAGGTCGGTGGTGAGGAGGGATTTGGTGGAGGTGGTGCCATAGTCGCGCGTAAACGGCACGTACATACGCCCGGCCTGCACCATGAGGCTCTCCCCCAGCACCTTGTAGTTGACCCAGGCATCGCGCAGAGCCAGGCCGGAGCCGAGCCCCTTGCCTGAATCGTCCTTGATCTCATCCATCCCCAGTTTATCTCCGGCATAGTGCATAAAAAAACTGAGCTCCGGGGTAACCGTACCACTGAGGTAAAAATAGGAGCGCCGCACCAGAAAATCATTCAGGCGATCATCATATTTATCATCACCATCAGTATCCATATTCGACACGGTCTGCCCCCAGACCTGACCCCACCAGCCGGCATCTATTGAAAGGTCATCCTTGCGATAGATCTCCAGCGCACATACGTTGCCTACCCCCAGCAGCACCAGCAGTGCGACCAGTACAATCTTTCTCGTCATCCATCTTCTCCTTCTTCCTGTTGTGGTTTTGGTGCAATACACGCTGCGCCGCCTCTACTAAAGATATCCGGCGAATATTTTGCCGCATACCCAGACGCAGGTTCAGGTTCCTTAACCTGATCGATTGTGCTGCTTATACCATAGCGCGCATCACTGCTATAGGGTTAAGTTGCTCTTTTTTGCAGCAGGAAGCGTCTATCATTTACTGCAAATAAACCGACCCGCCATTATTGGTGGAGGGGTTTCCACCTGGCGGGTCTGGCGTTAATTCTCTGCATGGTTCAAAAAATAAGAGGTTATCCGCTTTGGATCCTCAGCCACTTTGCCCCAAGCCATCCAGGAAACGTTCGGCGTCCATCGCCGCCATGCACCCGGTGCCGGCGGAGGTTATCGCTTGGCGATAAATATAGTCCTGCACATCGCCGGCGGCAAACACACCGGGGATGCTGGTCTGGGTTGCAAACTCGTCTGCAGAGTGGTTGGTCTTGATGTAACCGTCCTCCATCTCCAGCTGCCCGGCAAAAATTCCACTGTTGGGGGAATGACCGATGGAGATAAATACCCCGTCCACCTCGAGATCCTGCGTCGAGTTATCCCGCACATCGCGAATGCGGATACCGGTCACCCCCATGTTATCGCCAAGGACCTCTTCGAGAACATGGAACCAGGCAATATCCACGTTGGCGTTTTCAGCTTTTTGTTTAAGCTTGTCCGCCAGGATCTTCTCGGAACGAAGCTGATCCCGCCGGTGCACCACGGTGACCTTGCTGGCAATATTGGCCAGATACAGCGCATCTTCCACCGCGGCATTGCCGCCGCCGATAACTGCGACCGGTTTGTTGCGGTAAAAAAAGCCATCGCAGGTGGCGCAGGCGGAAACCCCCTTCCCCTTGAATGCACTTTCAGAGGGCAGTCCCAGATAGCGCGCCGAAGCTCCAGTGGCAATGATCAGGGCATCACAGGTGTAGACGTGGTCACTGCTTTCGAGAACAAAGGGGCGTTGACTCAAGTCGGTCTTTTCGATGTGGTCGGTAATCATTTTGGTCTCAAAACGCTCAGCGTGCTGACGCATCCGCTCCATCAGCTCCGGGCCTGAGATCCCGGCGTGCTCCCCCGGCCAGTTATCCACCTCGGTGGTTGTGGTCAGTTGGCCCCCAGGCTGCATGCCGCTGATGAGGGCAGGTTCAAGGTTTGCCCGTGCAGCGTACACCGCCGCAGTATAGCCGGCAGGACCGGAGCCGAGGATAATTACACGGTGATGTTGAGGCTTTGGAGTTGGACTCATTGCAATTGACTCCTTTTTGGCTAAAGTGTTGAGTAATATGTTCGGTAATATCGGATCGTAAAGTTCAGCTTTTGCCCACAATACCAGATTCAAACCTTAAAAGCAGCGGGGAGACCGTGTGAAGCATACAATGAATTGCAACCAGCGGATTGAACACTGGTTAAACAGCCGCAAAGACACTTTTGAAACGGCGACCCGCCCGTTCGTCACCCTCTGCTACGCGCAAAGCTGGGGAGGCAGCATCACCACTAAACAGGGTCAAGCTGTGGTGCTCAGTGGGGCAGACTCCAATCGCCTGACTCACCAACTCAGAAGTCTGCACGATGGTATCCTGGTCGGGATAGATACCGTCCTGGCGGATGACCCCCAACTGACGGTCAGACACTGGTCGGGGGAAAACCCCCAACCTGTCGTGCTGGATACGTCGCTGCGAATCCCCCAAAAGGCACGTCTATGTCACCACCCGGACAAAACCTGTTGGATATTGACAACCCGTACCCGTGCAGATGGTGAGTATCCCGGCGCCGAAATAATCACCCTGAAAGATACAGGCACCGGATCTGTGCCCCTTGATCTGGCCCTGCAGCTCCTGTTACAGCGGGGGATAAAAAGTCTGATGGTGGAAGGGGGAGCCAAAGTGATCTCGGCGTTCCTGCGCGCACGCCTGGTCGATGCGGTGGTACTGACGGTTGCCCCGGTACTTCTGGGCGGATACAAGGCTATCAATAACCTCGGCACCACCACCTTGGACGAACTCCCCTGCATTGAGCCGCTGTACACGGAACGTCTGGGTAATGACATTATTGTCTGGGGCGACATCCGCTACGGGAGGCGAGGATGACAACGGCACAACAACTCTGGTTTACCGCCCCCTACACGCTGGAATACCGGAAGGAGGTGCTCGCCGAACCGGGCCCGGATGAAATTCGGGTGCGCACCCTCTCCTCCGGAATCAGCGCGGGGACCGAGATGCTGGCATATCGCGGCCAGCTGCCGCGCAATCAGGCCCTCGACGCCACTATGGAAGCCCAGAAAAACCAGGCCACAACTTATCCCTTCCAGTATGGCTATGCCAACGTCGGGCGGGTCGAGGCCACAGGCGCTAACATCGACAAAGAGATGCTTGGAACCAAGGTGTTCGCCCTGCGCCCCCATGCGACCCACTACATCACCAAGGCCGGGGCCGTAGTTAAATTGCCTTCAACCATGGCTCCCGAAGCAGCGGTATTTCTCGCTAATATGGAAACTGCGGTCAATTTGGTTCTGGATGCAAAACCGCTGTTGGGTGAAAAGGTTGTGCTGCTGGGGCAGGGGGTGGTGGGATTGCTGGTATCCGCTATCCTCTCCTCTTTTCCCCTCTTGGACACGTACGCCCTGGAGCGCATCCAACGCCGCCGCGCAGCAGCGCTAACCCTGGGGATCAAAAACGTCATCGATCCAGAGATGGAAAACGCGGTGGAAACACTGAAGGGGGTGCTGGGCACCGCTTATGCCCATGGTGCTGACCTGATCCTCGAACTCAGTGGGTCCCCCGCCGCCCTTGATCTGGCGCTGGATTTGTGTGGCTACAGTGGCCGCATAATAGTCGGCAGCTGGTACGGAAACAAACCGGTCACCCTTGAGCTGGGAGGGCGCTTTCACCGCGAGCGCATCCAGATCAGCAGCAGCCAGGTCAGCAGCATCAGTCCTGAACTTTCCGGCCGCTGGGACCACGCCCGCCGTTTTGCCACCGCCCTCGACTTGATCAGGCAGATCAAACCAGAGCAGCTCATAACCCACAGGATTGATCACTCTTGCGCCCACGAGGCATACAGGCTGCTGGATGAAGCGCCAGAAACGGCGCTGCAGGTGGTGTTGACCTACGCAGATTGATAACCACACAAAGGAGACATTGAATGTACACAATTGCAGTCAAGCGGGATTTTATTGCGCGCCACTTTCTCATCAGGGGTGACTGGGGGGATGAGAACCAGCCCCATGCCCACCATTACATCCTTGAAGTAAGTATAGAACACGGCAAACTGGATCAACATGGCTACTTGGTGGATATTGTCGCTATCGAAGCGGCCTTGAGCCTCACGGTTGCATACTTCCGGGATCGCATGCTGAACGACCTGCCCGAATTTGACACCCTCAACCCAAGCCTGGAGCACTTCTGCCGCATAATCTGGCACAAATTGTACGCCGGCATCAAACCGCCCGGTGCAGGCACCTTGCGGGTCAAGCTCTGGGAAAATGCAGAGTGCTGGGCCGCCTATAAGCACCCGTATTAATTAGCCATATGCGTGTCGGCCTCCTTATCTTCGGAGATATCAATACCCAGAGCGGTGGGTACCTGTACGACCGCCAGCTCACAGCTTATCTGCGCGCGCAGGGAGATACGGTAGAAATCATCAGCCTGCCACCGCGCACTTATGTCGGCAACCTCAGGCGCAAGACCATCCCTGCCGAGCTGGCTGAATCGAAGCTGGATATCCTCATCCAGGACGAGTTGGTCTATCCGCGGATGTTTAATATCAACGCCAAGCTGCAGGCCCACTTGAACTGCCCTATCATCGCGTTGATCCATTTACTCGACAGCAGCAGACCGCAGGGACCGGCAAGGCGTTATCTTGCACGCTGGGCAGAACGCCGGTACCTGCGCAGCGTCGACGGCGTTATCCTCAACAGTCGCAGTACCCACCACCTGGTTAATGAACTACTTCACGGTAAAATGCCTCCCCATGTCATCGCGGTGCCCGCCGCGGACCATCAGATGGCATTTCTCCCTGAAGCGGAGAGGACTGAAACATCCGGGGCTGAAACTTTCGAGGCGGAAACTTCCGGGGTTGCAGCGGCAGAACGACGTTCCGCCAGCAAGCATCCGAGGCTGAATATTCTCTACGTCGGCAATGTCATACACCAGAAGGGGCTCCATCTCCTCTTGAAGGCGCTGGAGGGTACGGAGCGCGATCACATGCGCCTGACGGTAGCGGGGCGGCTGGATATGGAGCCTGGATATGTGAAACATATCCACAGAATAATCAGGCGCAAAAAGTTGGGGCACATGGTGCGCTTTACCGGTTCCTTAAACAGCAGCGCCCTCACCTGTTGTTATCAGGCGCATGATGTTCTAGTGCTCCCCTCGGTGAATGAGGCCTACGGTATTGTCTACCTAGAGGCGCAGCGCTTCGGGCTCCCCGTTATCGGCACCGTTGCAGGGGGAGCGCGCGAGATAATTCAGCCTGGAACCAACGGATATCTGCTTGAGCCGGGGGACAGCAAAACCCTCTTCGCTTATCTGACCCTGTTGCACAAGGACCGGGCGCACTTGGAAATGCTAAGCGCCAATGCCCAGCACTACTATCGGCAGCATCCCCGCTGGGATGATTCATGCGCGCTCATCCGCACTTTTCTCCTCCGCACCAGCGCAGGCTGGAACTCCCCCCATTAGTAACCCCACCACCTGTTCGGCGGAAGTGGGGATTGGGGGGAGCGAGATGGGATGGTGCCGGGGATGGTGGCTGAAGACTGCGTTTCAGGAACGCGCCCTCTTTTTGCCGCCAACCGGGCCATCTTCGGGCGGACAGATGTGGCGAAGCCGGAGCAGGGCAAAGAGGCCGACGCAGAGAATAAGTGCATCCCGCAATCTGATCATTGCGAGAACTGCGGCGGCGCCAGCCATGGGGAGTCCCAGCGCGGCAAAAGCCCAGAACATCACAGCCTCCAGCGTACCGATCCCCCCCGGCAGGGGCAATAAAAAAGCAAGGCGCATCCCCACCAGCAGCAATACCAGCGTGGTAAAATCGGCCTCTATTTCAAAAAACCGCAGCAGCAACCAGATCTCAAAAATCATTCCGCTCCACCCCAGCAGCGCCAGAAGCAAGGCCAAGGCCAGTGAACCCTTTTCTGTCTGAATTAACGTCCGCAGCCGCGCCCCAAACTCATCCCCACCCCCCTCAATCCGACGAAGGTGGGGGCTGTGCTGCCAGCGACGTCCCAGGGTCTTTATCCAGACCGATAACCGCGCCTGCTGTGAAACAAGAAACCAGCCACTGCATGACAAGCCGAAGAGAATCAGGGCTACGCCCAGGGCCAGAGCTGGCCAGTCGGCCAGCCCCAGCGCCGGGGTCAACATCAAAACAACCAGCCCCAGGAGCAGAAACGCAAAGTTTACCCACAGCTCATAAAACCGATCCAGAGCCACCCCCAACAGGGCCGCTGCCCCGGAAGCTGAAAATCTCTTCCAGAGCCAATACACCTGGAAGGGCTCACCCCCGAACTGGGGGCCAGGGGTAATAAAACTGATCAACTGCCCGGCCTGACGCAGCAGAAACACGGAGCGGAAATCGATCTGCACTCCCGTTGCTGTCAACAGGCAACGCCAGCGCTGCACATAGACCACAAGAATGGCCAGATTCAGGGCTGTCCACAAGAGCCACTGCGCCAGGGACAGCCCTGCCAGCGATGCCCGAATAGTCGTTAAAGGGAGGCGCGCCAGGATCCAGACAGCCAGCCCCAACGCGAAGAACCAGGTAAGCGCCTGAAACACTCTGTATCTATCCATCAGGCACCATCATAGCGCTTGACCCAGACCTCATCCTGCGGGTACACGCTGAAACGACCCGTACCCAGGATCAACACCCAGATTGCGGCGGGCAGGATAACGTAATCCAGCGGCCCCATCAGATATGTCGTGTAAGACCAACCCAAGAGTAACACCAGGAGCAGAGCAAATATCCGCCCCAGGATTCCCGTCAGAATCAGCATGCCACAGCCTGCCATGGCATACAGGAGTAACGGAGCAGCATGAATGAGGGTAGAGATGTTTTCTGTATAGCGCAGCACCACTGCGAGCAATGCGCCGGCAACGAGCAGGCGAAGCAAAGGTTGGGTGGCGTAATTGATGACATCCTCCCCTCGCGCCAGAGTATCCTGATTTAAAAACGATTTTTTCGTTATCGCGCCACTTACAGCGACCCAGTCAAGCAGGAACCCCGCCAATACCGGCAGCATAAAGGCGAAACCTGCAATCCGGGTGGCTGGTGGTTCGAAGATGGGAAATAGCACCACGGCAATAAACCCCATCTGGAATCCGGCGATGGTGCGTCGCGAAAGCTTGGGCTGGAGGGAGGACACCGGCAACCCGGCTTGGTGTCGATAGCTGACCCCCCACTGGAACAAATAATACGCACAACTGACCAACAGATAGGACCAGTGGATCTTCCCGTACCAGACCGCAAGCAGCGGTGCGACCGCCAGTCCCAGAGCGTCAAACACTGTATCCAGTTCCATACCCATCCGGCTTATCTGCCCCGTCCTGCGTGCTGCATAACCATCGAGGCGGTCCACAATAGCGGATACCGCATATAACCCTGCAGGAACAAGGACGAGGAATCCCGGCGGAAACGGCTGAAACAAAAACCCGCCGGTACACGCAATAAGCCAGCCGCGCAGGATAGTCAGGCGATTGGCCAGCCCCAGGTGTGCATACGGAGTGCTTGCAGAGCCATTGTGGTTAAGCGGCAGATATTGTCTGGTCTCGTATAATACTAAAGTCCAGAGTATGCCGGCCTGCAATATCCATTGTAATGCCGCAGCCCAGTACCAGGCGCCCCACACCCACAGCGCCGCAAAAACGAGCACAACCCAGCCATAAATGGAAACACGCCAAAACTCCCGCAGAGTAGCAACAAGCACAACGGTTTTTTCGGGACAAGGGGATGTGCACAGATGGGTTCGGTTCATATAAATATCCATAGAGAGGCAATGATGAACAGTGCTACCGGGATTGGGGTGTAAACAGTTTACCATTTTTTATGCTAGTGTTTAATCAGGTCTGCATAATTTCACCGTCATTCGCTACTTCGCTTAAGATCAAGTTCAAGAGCAAGACCGCCGGGTCTCGTCCCGGCAGCCGCCCAGAGCATGTGGGTACTAAGGGGGATGCTGCAATAGAGGGGGTAATCCGCTACTTATGCATTCCCACGCCGGAGCGTGGGAACGAGGAAAAACGAGAACTGTAGGGGCAGACCCATGTGTCTGCCCAGGTTCGCACTCGCACCCCAATCCCCTTCGTGCTGTAGCCGGAGTGTTGCAGGACAAAGGGCGAAAACCCAACCACCCCTAGCCCCTTCTCAGGTAAGGAGGGGAATGTTGTTCGCCAAGGTTAATTTTAACCACCGGGAGGATAACCATGAAAACAGCTGGAACCAGCTTGAATGGATTCAGGCGGTGAACCTGCGCTTAACCGGTGCGGTATCCATGCCGGAATCTGCCCTGCCAGGCGCTTACCCGCGCAAATGTCTGGCTATTCTGGTGCATGGATTTTTCCGTACCCGCCGGGATATGGCGTTTTTGGAACGCGGGCTGAAGAGGTGCGGGTATCAGACCCTGCGGGTCCATCTGCCCAGTACGCGGGGCACCATTGAAGATGGGGTCAGCGCCCTGCAGCGACAGCTCGAGCTCCCCATGCAGGGGGCAGAGCGTGTGGTTTTTATCGCACACAGTATGGGCGGTCTGGTGGTACGCACATTTCTGGCGCAGATAAATTCACGCGCTAATATCACCCACTGCGTTTTTATCGCCACTCCACATCGGGGGACACCGTTGGCGGACCTGCTGCTGAACATTCCATGGTATGGCGCCATCTTCCCCGTAGTTAAACAGCTGCGCTCAAAGCCTCCCAACACGTACGCGGCGCCGTTGCTGCACCCGGATGGCCACCAGGGCGTGGCGACAGATATCCGGATCGGGGTTATTGCCGGAGACTATTCCCGGCGAGGTCCCTTGCGTGGCCTTTCCATCGGAAAGCTGCTTATCCCAGCGCGCAGCGACGGCCGGGTGCCTGTCGCCTCCGCCGTTGCTCCAGATGCTGATGCGGTATTGGTCGTTCCCTTCAGCCACACCCGCATCCACCACCGGAAGGCAACCCTGGATGCGATAATACATTTTCTCGCCAGCGGACACTTCAACAACAACTATAAAAAGCCCAACAGCATCCGTAGCCCCATAAGGAGCAAAAAGACCGCAAACAGCTTCTTAAGGCGTTCCACCGGCAGGCTGTGCGCCAACCGTACCCCCAGGGGTGCGGTCAATACGCTGGCGAAAGCGATCCCCACCAGAGCCGGCATATAGATAAACCCCATACTCCACGGGGGCAAACCCGGAGCAGCTAAGCCGTTAAGCAGATAGCCAACGCTTCCGGCCACTGCGATGGGAAATCCGATGGCGGCCGAGGTTCCCACCGCGCTGTACATTGGCTGATTCGAACGGATCAGAAACGGAACCGACAAACTGCCGCCACCGATACCCACCAGACTCGAAATCCCCCCAATCAGAGTTCCTACGCCAAACATCCCCACCGCCCCAGGCAGGGTGTGTTTCGGCTGCGGGCGCACATTGAGAAACATCCGCGTCGCTACATAGAAAATAAACAGCATGAACATTACGCTCAAAAATTTGCTGCTAAGCTGCGCCGCTACCCAGGTACCCAGAAAAGTACCGCATAAAATCCCCGGTGCTACAGCACGCACCACTGGCCACAGTACCGCCCCCCGCGCATGGTGGGAGCGAAAACTCGATACGGACGTAAAGGCGATTGTGGCCAGAGATGTTCCCAGGGCCAAGTGGAGGATATAGCTTTCGGGAAACTGCTGCGCCGAAAACAAAAACGCCAGCATGGGAACCACGATGATCCCTCCTCCGACTCCAAACAATCCCGCCAGAATCCCTATAAAAGCCCCAGTAAACAGGTACATCAACCAAAACATATCTCAAAAAACTCCCATAAGTAGGATGGAGGCAGGGCGCACAAGCTAACCGCACAAGCTAACCATATAGAGGATTTGCCCAGGTTTTTGAAGCCAAAAAAGTGGCGGTCTTAATGCTGCCATTTTTGTTCAGATACGCTACTATAAAAGTCCGCATTGTCCTGCTAATATGATTATTCGCCCCCTGCTTCTCAAAGCCCTGCTATTGAAAACAAACCAGAACAAGCACGCCAATGTGCTGCAGCATATTATGGGATAGTTCAAGCATGATCTGAGCAGCGCTGAAAAGCAGGAAGCCCATGAACCTTATCCGCGGCGACAAACAGGGGGTGGTGCCATTGATCGTGCCGGTCACCCTGCTCAACCACTTGGGGTGCAAATTCAAGCATAAATCATTTGCTGAAACAGGTGTATCTGAACCCTCATCCGCTGGAGCGCAAACTACTCAACCACGGGTAAGATGGGCACCTGAAATTTGCACCCCAGCATATTTGAGATAAAGTAGGAACACAACAGGGGGTACAGCCCTTGCGCCAACTATCGATTTTACAAACCCAACTTAGAGGAGAATGTGATGAATCCGCGAAAAATAAAAGAAAAAATCCACTGGATGGGAAGTATAGACTGGAATTCGCGCCTCTTCGATGAGCTTATCCCCCTGCCGGACGGGACAAGTTACAATGCATTTTTGCTTGAAGGGAGCGAAAAAACCGCCCTGATTGATACCGTTGAAGCACCGTTTTTTCCTGAGCTGGAAAATCAGCTCAAAGATGTCACCAAGCTCGACTATCTCATTTCCCTGCATGCCGAACAAGACCACTCCGGCAGCATTCCGGCAGTACTGGCCAAATACCCGGAGGCAAAATTAGTCACCACCCCCAAGGCAAAAGAGATCCTGCTGGCGCTTCTCGACATCGCTGCGGATTCCATAATCACGGTGGCAGACAAAGAAACCCTGAGCCTGGGGGATAAAACCCTGGAATTCATCCATATGCCCTGGGTCCATTGGCCCGAAACCATGGTGGCCTACCTTAAAGAAGATAGAATGCTCTTCAGTTGTGATTTCTTTGGTTCCCATATTGCGAGTACCGATCTGTTTGTCACCGACGAAGCGCGCATCTACGAGGCGGCGAAACGCTACTATGCCGAGATCATGATGCCCTTTCGTCTGATGATCAAAAAGCATCTGGAAAAACTTGATTCCTACCCCATTGACATCATTGCCCCAAGCCATGGCCCTCTGTATAAGCGCCCAGCCTTTATCTTGGATGCGTATAAAGACTGGGTCGATGGCACCCTGAAAAATACGGTCGTACTGCCGTATGTTTCCATGCATCAGAGCACCCAGAAGATGGTGGACTATCTGATTTCCGCCTTGGCCGACCAGGGTGTCAAGGTTGAATTGTTCAATTTAACCGTTACCGATATCGGCAAACTGGCGATGGCCCTGGTCGACGCCGGGACAGTCGTGGTCGGCACCCCAACAGTTCTGACGGGTCCGCACCCGGCTGCGGCATATTGTGCCTTTCTTGCCAATGCCCTACGTCCACGCACGCAATTTCTATCGATAATCGGCTCATACGGCTGGGGGGGGAAAGCCGTAGATATCCTGGCGGCGATGATGCCAAATCTCAAGGTGGAAATTATTGATCCGGTCCTTTCAAAAGGCTATCCCACGCAGGATGTGTTCAGATCACTCCAGAATCTGGCGGAGACGATCGCTGCCAAACATAAAGAGCAGGGGTTTGTATGAGCCACCGGAAAAGCACGGAGGGGGCATTTCACCTCACTTGTAATTACAACTTGAATTTTTGATTAAATCATCCTCGCCATGGGCAACCAAAGCATAGGGATGTTCCATAAAATGATTGATTTGGATACTTGATTCTGTGAGCAAGGTTTAAAATCTTATTTTTGGCTCGCCAAGACATGCCTTTAAAGAGGGAAAACCCATATGCACCCCAGGCATAATCAGGCAGAGAGAAAACAGATTCTGATCACTGGTGCTACCGGCTACATCGGACGCAAACTCAAACAGCGCCTGCTCACCCGCTGCGACCTGCAACTGCGCCTGCTGGTGCGCGATCCTACTCGCATAAGTGCGGCCGCCAGGCAGGGGACCGATATCATCAAAGGGGATACCTTTGATCAGGGGGTGCTGCAAAATGCGCTGGCCGGGGTAGATACAGCCTTCTATCTCATCCATTCCATGGGAGCCGGGGGTGACTACGCCAGCAGAGACCGCCGGAGTGCGGAAAACTTTCGCAGCGCCGCTGAGGCCGCCGGAGTAAAGAAGATTGTCTACCTGGGTGGGCTCGGTGAGCGCGAAAGCGCCAGTGAGCACCTGCTGAGCCGGATAGAAACGGGGGAAATTCTCAGCGCTACCGCTTCCGGCGGCCCCCGTACTCTGTGGCTGCGCGCCGGCGTAATTCTTGGGGTCGGAAGCGCCAGCTTCAACATCATCCAGGATCTGACCCGCAAACTGCCCTTTATGCTCACCCCGAAGTGGGTCACAACAAAAACCCAGCCCATAGCCGTGGAAGATGTTCTGCGCTATCTCGAGGCCTCTATCGATCTGGACCTGCAAGAAAACGTGCGGGTGGATATCGGTACGGATATCACCGACTTTAAAGAGTTGATGCAGCAGGCGGCCAGAAGCATGGGGCTGAAACGCTGGCTCCTCCCCCTCCCTTTTTTCAGTGCGCGCCTGTCTTCATACTGGCTGGTATTTATTACCAAAGTGCCGTTCAGTATCGCCTCAGCGTTGGTTGAAGGGCTGAAGTCAGAGACCATAGCCACCAACGAAAATGCGGCCAAATACTTTCCCGATATTCATCCCATGTCGATGCAGCGGGCCTTCGACAAGGCTCTGCGCGAAACCGCCATGGACTGAAGTGGCCCGATGCCGAGACAAACCAGGTCCACTGCAGACCTGCCTCAGCCGTGCCAGATACCAAAAACACCCAGCAGAATCAATGTGGCAAAACCCAAGCGGATGCGCCCGCAGGTTTCCCCCAGAAACAATAGCCCGATGCCAACACCTATCAGCAGGCTCACTTGCCGTACCGGCACTGCATAGCTGACCGGTGCCAGACTCAGGCCATAGCGAAAGCTGAGAAACGAAGCCATGATAACCGGACCGGAAACCAGCACCAGACGTGGATGATGCCGCGCTTCGGCCATAACCCGCCCGCGATAACAGGGGCGCAACAGATTGAGTGACATGAATAGCAGCATGAAGAACACCAGCACATAGGTAAAATCAAAGGGAGGGTAGGAGTTGACTCCAATTTTATCCAACACAGCCCCGACGGAATAGATAAACCCGGCTAACAGGGCCGCCCGCACTGAGCGATCCTGCAGACAGGTGAGCGGATACAACACATCATGCCAGCTCAGGCGCCGCAGCTGAATTCCGTAGGCACCCACGGCGATGAGGACGATGCCTGCAATCCCTGCGACGCTGAGATGTTCCCCCAGAATGAGGACACCCCACAGGGGGACATACAACATAGATGTCTGCACCAGAGGGTATGTTACCGAGAGATCACCGCTGCGGTAGGCATATCCCCCAAGCCAGTGGTATAATACAAAACACACCGCCGCAACTGCGCTGAGCCAGCCCAGCTCAAAGGTGACCGCCAACGCTCCAGAGCGCAGCCACAGCACCAGTGTCATCAGGATCCACGCATTGAGAAACATCCACCAGATGAACACCGTCTTGTCGCGGCTCTGCTTTACCAGCAGATTCCACAGGGCATGCATCAGAGCGGAGCACAGAATTAATAGTAAAGCTAAGGTTTCCATGCGCTTATTTTAGCCGAAATGAATTTCGATTGATAGACCTTGATCCCATTCCAGGTGCAGCAACACCGCAACGGCGCAATTTTACGGAAAAAAGCCATACTTATCAGGCAGGTAGGCCATACATGTGATCCTGCGGTCTATTGTAACCGCGGAATTACGTTAAACAAAACATCACGACTTAACCCACCTGTTTTTATCCTCACTTAAAACTCTGACCGAAGGATGAACGCCATGGACAAAACCCGTACCGAATCCGACTCCCTCGGCCCCATGCAGGTTCCGACCCAGGCTCTGTACGGCGCCCAGACTGCGCGCGCCATTGACAACTTTCCCATCTCGGGGATCTGTTTGCCACGCCCCATGCTGCGTGCCCTCGGGCTCATCAAAAAACATGCGGCAAAAAGCAACAGTGCGCTGGGGTTGCTGGATAAAGAGATTGCAGCTGCGATCCAAGCTGCAGCCGCTGAAGTTGTAGAGGGGATTCACGACCGTGAATTCCCGGTGGACATCTTTCAGACCGGATCCGGCACCAGCAGCAACATGAACAGCAACGAAGTTATTGCCAACCGGGCCACAACCCTGCTCCGGCAGGGTGAACACACCGAACAAATCCATCCCAACGATCATGTCAATATGGGTCAGTCGAGTAACGACGTCTTCCCCAGTGCTATCCACATTGCATGCGCCGAACAGCTGCATTCGGCTCTATTCCCGGCGCTGCAGGAACTGCATGCCAGTCTGCTGAACAAGCAGGAGCAATTCAGGGATATAATCAAGATCGGGCGCACCCACCTGCAGGACGCAACCCCGATCACCCTGGGGCAGGTATTTTCCGGCTATGCGCGGCAGATCGAACTTGGCATCGAGCGCCTGGAGCACGCCGCCCAGGGATTGCTTGAACTCCCCCTCGGAGGTACCGCGGTAGGCACCGGCCTCAACACCCATGTTAAATTCGCCCCACGCACTATTAAGAGTATAGCTGCAGAGACCGACCTTGAGTTCAGAGAGACCCGCAACCATTTTGAAGCGCAGGGGAGTAAGGATGCCGTGGTCAGCGTCAGTGCGGCTTTGAAAAACTGCAGCGTCAGTCTGTTCAAAATAGCCAACGACATCCGCTTTCTGGCCAGTGGACCGCGTTGTGGCATTGGCGAGTTGATTCTGCCGGCGGTGCAGCCCGGAAGTTCCATTATGCCCGGCAAGATCAACCCGGTTATGGCTGAAGCGCTTATGCAGGTGTGTGCCCAGGTGCAGGGCAATGACGTCACGGTCACAGCCTGTGCCCTGGCCGGGAACTTTGAGTTGAATGTGATGATGCCGGTGATGGCGTACAACACCCTGCAGAGCATTGAACTGTTGTGCAACGGTATAACCGCGTTCAACAGCAAATGCCTGGTGGATATTGAAGCAGACGCAAAGCGGTGCGCTAACCTGCTGGAAAAAAGCCTCGCGCTGGTAACAGCGTTGGTTCCCCAGATCGGGTACGACCACGCCGCCCGGCTGGCCAAAGAAGCACATCAGAGCGGTGCAACCCTGCGCGAACTTGCGTTGCGCGATGGGGTTGATGCCGCGACGCTGGACCGACTTCTGGATCCAACCCACATGCTGACTCCGGAGCAATAACGCTATGCAAAAAGATCTATGCACCGAATCAGCTGGGGTGGACAGGATCTGCTTCAGCCTCCCGCCATGGGTAGAAGAGCTGGAAAACGGGGTAGACACTGCCAGCTTTACCGCAGACGCCGCCAAAATGAACTGGGTTTTGAAATTGGCACGGCGCAACATCACCGATGGTGGCGGTCCCTTTGCGGCCGCGATCTTCGCGCTTGCTTCCGGCGAACTCGTTGCCGCCGGTGTCAATCGCGTGGTGGCGCTGAACTGCTCTGTCCTCCACGCCGAAATGCTTGCCATTATGCTGGCGCAGCAGCGTCTGAGCAGCTACAACCTCACCCCTGCATCAGGTGCCGGCTATGAACTGGTCACCTCAACCGAACCCTGCGCCATGTGTCTGGGGGCAATCCCCTGGACCGGTCTGCAACGCCTGGTATGCGGCGCGCGCGACCAGGATGCGCGCGCCGCAGGCTTTGACGAAGGGGATAAACCAGAACACTGGGTCGATAAGCTAGCACAGCGCGGCATCAGCGTGACCCGCGATATCTGCCGCACCGAAGCCGCCGCCCTGTTGCTTGAATATGCCCGCAATAATGGTGAAATCTACAACGGAGGATAGGTAAAAAATAAAGCTGGTTTTTATACCTCTGTACAGGTATAGTTACCAGCTCTATCTCTGCCGCCACCCCGCCTCTGGCAAGTCCGGCCTCCTCCATCAGCAAGGTACATGCTTAATGTTTTCCCCCGAATTCAGCGCTCTGGGTGTCGCCCCGGAACTCTTAGCCGCCCTGTACGATCTCGAATATCAACATCCCTCTGCCATTCAGGAGCAGAGTATTCCGCTACTGTTGGAGGGGAGAAACCTGCTTGGCACTGCCCAGACCGGCACCGGCAAAACTGCCGCGTATGCCCTGCCTCTGCTACAGCGTCTGAAGCCGCGTAAGGACAAACGCCCTCAGGTGCTGGTGGTAACCCCGACCCGCGAACTCGCCATTCAGGTGGCGCAGGCGATGGAGAGCTTTGCGCGCAAACTCTCATGCACCATCATACCGGTTTACGGCGGCAGCGCCATGATGCCTCAACTTAAGCGCCTGAGCGTCGGTGTCGATGTTGTAGTGGGTACTCCAGGACGTCTGATCGATCACATTCGGCGCCGCAGCCTTGATTTGAGCGCCATTGAAGCGATCGTGCTTGATGAAGCGGATGAGATGTTGCGCATGGGGTTTATCGATGATGTGGAAACCATCCTGGCGGCGGCACCGCCACAGTGCCAACGCGCCCTGTTTTCCGCCACTATGCCAAAGCAGATCAAGCGGGTGGCAGATAAATATCTAGGCGACGCCCGACATGTGCAGATCTCCTCGCCCACCACTACCCTGGATCAGATTGAGCAGTACCATCTGCTGCTGCACAGCGGGCAAAAAGTTGAGGTTCTGAAGCGCCTGCTGGAAGTGGAAAAAATAACCGCTGCCATGGTCTTTGTGCGCACCAAGGAAGCCACTACAGATATTGCCGCACACCTGAGTAATGCCGGATTCAAAGCCGCTGCCTTAAGTGGCGACTTAAGCCAGCAGATGCGTGAACAATGTATCCAGCGCCTGAAACAGGCACAAATCGACATAGTGGTCGCCACCGATGTCGCCGCACGTGGGTTGGATGTGGAGCGGATCAGTCACGTTTTCAACTACGATATCCCTTTCGATACCGAGGCGTATATCCACCGCATCGGGCGCACTGGCCGTGCTGGGCGTACTGGCAGAGCTATCCTGTTTGTCAGCCCCAACGAACGCCATCTCCTGCGCGGCATCGAGCAGGCCACCAAGCAACAAATTGCCCTGATGCCGGTCCCTGACAGCAAACAAGTCAGCACCTGCCGCATCAACGCCTTTACCGACACCCTCCACACCACCTTGACTTCACGCGAGCTTACCAGCATGCGAAGCCTGGTTGAGGAGATCGCCGCACGGGACAATATCGAGATGGAAGATATTGCCGCGGCATTGGCGTGGCAACTCCAGCGCGAAAAACCACTTTACCCAAAATTTAAAGAGGTGGCTCCGCCCGCTGCCGCTCGGCGCAAAGAACGTACCTCAGTGCGTGAGTCCGGCGCTCCCGCAGGTGCTGCCGGAGCCATGCAAGGGTATCGCATCAAGGTTGGACGCCAGCAGCAGGTCACCCCGCGCGACATTGTCGGCGCCTTCACCAACGAAGCTCAGCTACCCATCCGCTCCATTGGCAGGATTAAAATTGAGGCTGAAAGCAGCTATATAGAGCTTTCCAGCACCCTGCCGGCCAGAACTATAGCCAAGCTCCGTACCCTGCAGATCCGCCACAACCCCATTGGCCTTACGCCAGAAGACTCCGGCGCCAGTCAGCCCCCAAAGGGTAAATACAAGAAATACGCTGACCCCGCTGCCAGAAAACCTTCCGGAAAGGTCTCTGACAGCAAAAAGGGGCCCAAGGGGGGCAGACGTTCCTAGCCATCCTTGCTCGTGTGACAAAAGAAACATCCCGTGTGGGTCTCGGAAGGACTTGGCTCGCCACTGATCTGGGCTGAATAATCCCAGCGCAGCATATCCGGATAGGGGCTGCCGTGCGGGCGGTGACACGAAAGACACATAACCATATCCCTACCCGGAACAACTGAAGCATTTGAGCTGTCTGGCACACTTGGACGCCCTACCGGAGTGAGTGGATCATAGGTCGTGGCGTACTGATACTCCCCCGAGGCGGGAATTATGGCATCGGAAGGATGCCTGATCCACATGGCGTTAGCATCCTGCTGCTCGGAATGAAATATTCCATGACAGCCGGTACAAAACGCCGTAGTGGTATGGCCAAGATCACCGGTGCCAAAGCCAAATCCACCCTGGGTATCTACCCTGCCTAGGTATTCGTTGTGTGCGGCACTGCCGCTGTGATTTTCCCCGTCATGCAGTCCCGCCTCCCAGAGACCATCCTCATAGCCCTCGACTCCGGCACCGGTAAATTTATGCCCGGCCAGAAAACGGTACCAGCCCTGTTCTTTGCTGGTGACCGCACCAGAGACTCCGTTGGGATGGTCCTGGGCATGATGCCGGACATTCAGATGGCAACCACTGCAGCCATATTTACCTGACAAAGAGAAGCCGCCCATCCCTGCACCGCCAAATGGTTGCGACAGATTTTCATGGCAGGAGTTTGTCCCACAGGTAACAGTAGCCCCGGGAGCTTTAGTAAGATACTGGTCATCCTCCCCCAGAAATACGTTGTGCCCCTTGGTATCATCCCCCCCAAGCCCCTGCTTCACCCAGTAAAAATTTCCTCCGGCCAGATATTCCGTGGGCTCGCCGCCAGTAAAAAGAACTACCGGCACCTTGCAACCTTCCATGTCATAGTAGGTGCTTGATGCATCCGAGGAATGACACCCCACACAGTCAGTGGTGAGCAGCGTCGAGCGAAGCTGTTCAGCCCCGACCACAGCGTTGTCCTGACTATTATGCATGGTATGGCAATTTGAGCATGGCCCACTGACACTGGCACGTGTCAGCGCTGCAGATATATGCATACTTGAAATAATAACAACAAAAACGATAAATGTTTTTTTCCACCCATCAGGAACCGCACACTTTCCCGGCAGGCACAGCATTGTCTTCCACATAGAGCTTCCCCTGTTGCGCATAACCACATATACAATCCACAGCAAAACCTGCAACCACCCTTCTAAATAGCGCTGTGATGGCAGCTGATTTCCCCACAAACGAACCACAGACTAGTTACATGAACAACAGATGGCTATGCAGGGTATGTACCAGTCGTGTTACACGTCAATAATATTATGGCGGAAGAAAACTACGAAAAAGGACTTTGTTTAATTACAATAACTTATGCTTGGCAGGGGAAAGCAGCGGGGTTGTAAAAAATCTCGGTAGCATAATGGCATTGCATAAGTGGGGGATAAGCGCCGAAAGTGGGGGAGGCACTGCGGGATATCACCCACCGCACTCCGCAGCACCAGCAAGTGATGCGCGCTCGAGCCAAACTGAACTGGATTCAGGACCTGACCAGGCACAGGGCAGCAACCGGAAAGTCACACAGGATCCGCCCAACAGGCAAGCGCCAGACCTCCCCGTGTCCTTCGGCGCACAGAGGCTGATCGGTGAGCCAGTTCGTCCATTTGGCATGGGGGACCTCGACCCAGGTTTCGCCCCAAACATCCTCCCCCAAAGGGGCTTTTCCCTCGGCCAGGCGGAAGATTAAACGTGGCGCCAGGGTAAGGACCAGCATCCCTTTATAGCTGCGCGCATAGGCGCACAGGTGTTCGGCATGGGTTCCGAAAAGCCTCAACGCCTGATAATTACCGTGACGGAACAGTTCCGGGTGCGTGCGCCGCAACTGTAATCCGCGCCAGGTCAGATAAAGCTTGGCACACTCAGCAGCAGGAGGCTGTAGCAACCCCCGAACCACTCCGCTGCGTTTTTCCCCCGCGTCCAACCTCCCCTTTAACTGGTCGAGAAGCTCAATCCGACGCCGGTAGTCGACAGGGCGCCGGTTATCCGGATCTACCAGGCTGAAATCTAAAAGTTCATTTCCCTGGTAAATATCGGGCATTCCCGGCGCAGTCAGCTTCAACAAC
The DNA here is from genome assembly GCA_964444945.1 of uncultured Desulfuromonas sp. GTDB lineage: Bacteria > Desulfobacterota > Desulfuromonadia > Desulfuromonadales > Desulfuromonadaceae > JAIVHC01. The sequence continues at coordinate 22,746 of CAYUJC010000013.1, read as the reverse complement.
GTCTGTGACAGGCTGTTGAACAGGCCAACCTGGCTGACCAGCTGTTGAAAGGGGAGAAAGTCTTGCAGGAACGGATTATTCGCGGGCGCGCGGAACAGTGCTTCGACAAAAGTTGAGAGCGCGGCCTCATAATCGGGGTCGGGGTGTTCCCAGGAGGTGTGCAGTTTAGCCTCTCTCCCTGCCTTCAGCAAACTTGCGCTTACCCGTGAGCACAAGGTCTGCAACTCCGCAGCACCGGGTTCGGTCAGCGGCCATACTCCGAGCAGGGTCTGATATAAAAAATATTCGTCATTGGGCGTCACACAGCTCTGCCCCTGCGCGCCACACTGTCCCCTGTCGTGTCCCCTGTCGCGATTTATCCGCGCCCATCGCCGCACTTTTGCCTGCCATTGGTCCGGCATCTCTGAAAGAACATTAATCCGCGCACGGACATCCTCGCTGCGTTTACTGTCGTGGGTCGAGCTGCCGAGCATGGCGTGAGGCCAGTTTTCCGCGCGGTGCTGATTCTGGGCGTGAAAGGTGGCGACAGAGACCCCGAAACTTTGCGGTGCGCCCCCCACCTCATTTAACGACAGCAAGCGGTTGTAGCGATAAAAAGCGGTATCCTCCAACCCCTTCGCCATAACAGGGCCGGTATACTGCTGGAATTTCAGGGTGAAGGTGATCACCTGCTGACGATAGTCGGAACTTTTTCCCTCTGCAATCTCAGTCGATAACACCTTGCGGATAAAATCAAATATCGCGAAGTCGGTCTCACGGGTTTTCTTTTTCGCCGCCGCCACCGCCAGATTTATATACCGGAGATCCTCGGTCTGAATGCTGTCGGCCTGCACATAGGTACGGTAGACGGGAAAGACCGCGATGATCTCTCTGAGGGTGTCACGCAGGCTGCTCAAAGTGAAATCACAGGTATGGCGATCCATTTCGGCGATCCGGCCTAACTGTTGTGCCAGAACATGGAGTTCGCTGGAGAGTGCCACACGCATGATGAGCTTCTTGGCCTGATAGATAGTCTCCTGCAGTGGAGTAATCTGTCCGACAAAATCCGCGTAAATTCTGCTCATCTGCGCTTCAGCGCCACCATCAACAAACAACCCGTTGACCAGATTGGCAAAATCGTAGCCGGTGGTGCCGGATACCGCCCAGTTCTGGCGCAACTGTTCAGCCCCAATGAGGATTTTTTCAACCACCACATAGAAAGGACGCTCCGGGGTGGTCAGGTCTTTTGCAGCGGGACTGCTATCCTGCAGGTGTGGACTGACCAGGCGGGAAGCAACCTGTGCCTGGAGCATGTTGAAATAGCCGGCCGGATCGTAGAGCCCATCGGGATGGTCGATGCGCAACCCCTGCACATCACCCCGCGCAATCGCATTGAGAACCAACGTATGGGTGGCAGCGAAAACGGCTGGATCCTCCATGCGCAACCCCGCCAGATCATTAATGTCAAAGAAACGCCGGTAGTTGATCTCATCTGCGGCAACACGCCAGTAAGAGACCAGCCAGGCCTGATTTTCGAGCAACTCGTGCAGTTGGTCAATACCCTCCTCACTGTTGAATAGCTCCAGGGTTTCATCCACAACATGCGCGATATCGGCGTCGCAGAGCAATCTCGCCAGCTCGGCCTTATGCACCTCTTTGTTCCGGTTGCGCTCAGCCACCGACTTTTGGTCACGAGCTTGCCGGGAAGGCAGGTTGGAAAAAGCGCAGATCAACCTTTGGAATTCCACCAGGCGCTGGTCCTTGTGCCCCAGGCTCTGCTCCAGGCGCGCGAGGGCGCGGGTGAGGATGCGGGGATATTCGCGCGGATCGATCGGAAATTGATGCTCAAAATAGTAGACCGAGAAAGCACCCCGCTCCACGTCCAGACGCAGGTGGAACTCGCCTGCTTCAAGCACGTTGCCATAATAGTCGCCGAGCACAGGCACCAGCACCTTTCCTTGCAACGTTTTTTTCAGCGGCGCCCAATCAATATCGAAAAACGCTGCATACCGCGCTGCCTGGCCATTCTCCAATACATCCAGCCAGTAAACATTGTCGGAGCCCATAATCCCCATGTGGTTGGGAACAATATCGAGAATAAGACCCATGTTCTGCTGGTGCAGCGCCGAAACGAAACGGGCAAAAGTCGGCGCCCCCCCGAGTTCGGAGTTAATTGCATTGTGATCGATGATGTCATAACCATGAATGCTGCCGGGGCGGGCTTGCAAACAAGGAGAGGCATAGCAGTGACTGATACCCAGCTGCTGCAGAAACGGGAGAATCTTCAGCGCATGCTCGAAGGTGAACTCGCGTCGAAACTGCAGACGATAGGTGCTGCATGGAATCTCCGGCACGGCAGGGTTGACTTTACCCTCCTGCTGGTGCGGCAGCGTGGCATGATGGACTTCAATACCGTGCGGTGTGGCCTGCGCTGGTGCCATCTGCACCGCTGCCACGGTCCGCTGCAAAGCGGAGTTCGCCGGACGGCAGGCCGCGTCCAAGCGCGCGGTGGGTTTTATCCGCTTCATGCCATCTCCCCCTCAAGCGTCCAGGCCACCATCCAGGGCGGTAAGCGCCCCGCCGCCAGTTCGGTCGGCAAGGTCTCCGGCTGCATGTACAACAGCTCGCCGGGCGGCAGCCTCACTTGGGTCACTGCCTGCGCCTGGTCGCCCAGATTGGTCAACAGGCGCAGTTGAGAACCGTCCCCAAGTATCCACTGGACCAGCAGGCCCGTTTGCCCCAGCAGTTGAAATTCTGCCCGCCCGGACCCCTTTGTCATGTGTGCCAACCGGGGGATGATCTCCCGCTTTCGCAGCGCAATCAGGGCCCGATAAAAGGTGAGCCAGCTTTGATGTTCGGGAAGTGCCAACAGGCTCCAATCCAACGTGCTGCGGCGGAACGTCTCAATATCGTTGGGATCAGGAATGGTTTCTCGCAAGGCGGGATCGGCAAACAAGGCGAAGCGCGCAAACTCCTGCCGCCGCCCGTTCCTGACGGCATCCGCCAGCTCAGGGGATAAATGACTGAAGTACAGGAACGGTTGCGGGGTTGCAAACTCATCTCCCATAAAAAGCAAAGGGATCAGGGGACAGAGCAGCAGCACCGCGACAGCAGCGCGTAACGCCTCGGTCGCAGTCAAAGTGCTGAGACGTTCTCCGAAGGCGCGGTTGCCAACCTGGTCATGATTCTGCAAAAAGGCGATAAAAGCCGTAAGGGGCAGATCGCGGCAGGCCTCACCCCGGCGATGGCCGCGCCACTCGGAGAATTCGCCCTGATAGCTGAACCCTTCGGTCAGGCACCGTCCGAGGTGCCAGCTGGGACGTTTAGTGTAATCGAGGTAATAGCCATCAGATTCGCCGGTGAGAAGAATGTGGAAGGCATGGTGGATATCGTCATTCCATTGCGCCACATAGGACGGTGGCCGCCCCTTCCCAGTCTGACGCAAATAACCAGCGGCGTTATGGTCGTTCTCCAACATCAGATGCACGTGACGTTCTCGCCCCGGTCCACAATGAACCACCGCAGCCAGCTCTTCGAGAATGTCAGGGGTGGAGTCATCCAGAAGCGCATGAACCGCATCAAGCCGGAGACCGTCGAACTGGTACTCCTCGAGCCAATAGAGGGCGTTGTGGATAAAAAATTGGCGCACGGTGTGGCATTCCGGACCATCGAAGTTGAAGGCTGCCCCCCAGGGGGTATGATGGCGGGGGGAGAAAAAATCGGGAGCATAAGCAGAGAGATAATTGCCCTCGGGCCCGAAATGGTTGTATACCACGTCGAGAAAGACCATCAGCTCCAGGCGATGTGCGTGCTGAATAAAGGCTTTAAGTGCCTCAGGCGGGCCATAGCTGCTCTCCGGGGCAAAAGGGAGCACGCCGTCGTACCCCCAGTTTCGCTGGCCGGGGAAAGCGGCCACCGGCATCAATTCGATAGCGGTGATTCCCAGTTTCTGCAAATAGGGAAGACATTCCTGCGCGGCGGCAAAACTCCCGACGGCAGTAAAGGTGCCGAGGTGAAGCTCGTAAACGATTACCTGCTCCCAGGGGAGGCCATGCCAGCCGAGCGCGTCCCACTCCCAACTGCAGGGATCAACCACCTGACTGGGGCCGTGGACATCCTGCGGTTGAAAGCGCGAGGCGGGGTCCGGCACCCACAGGCCACCATCAATCCGGTAGCGGTAGTGGCTGCCGTTGCTGGCCGTGTCTGTCACCAGCTCATACCAGCCATCACCCTCAGGACGCAAAGGTAACAGAAGGGCCTGCCCCTCACCTTCAAGGGAGAGTTCGACCTGTGCAGCCTGCGGCGCCCAGAGGCGAAAGCGTACTCGGCCATCATGCTGAAGTTCAGCGCCAAAAGGCATGCGATGGCAGCGTTTCATCAGCCCTTCCCTTCTGTCGGACAAAGCTCTGCGCAGCAATACTCACAATCACAACCCTACCTCAAGGCGATCCTCCTCCATATTGGTCAGACCGAGCATCAGGGTCAGATATTCGCGCAGATGGCGGGTAATAAGAAAATTTTCCAAGACAAAGCGCTGCGCTCTCTCCCCCATCTGTTGCAGCATATCCTGCCGGTGCAGCAGATAGCGGGCTCTTAGCGCCGCACCTTCCGGGGTATGAACCAGAAAACCAGTGTAATAATTGATCACCTGCAGACGGATGCCGCCGGTGTCGCCCCCAATGACCGGTTTCCCTTTCCACATCGCTTCGGTGACCGTCAAACCGAACCCCTCGCGCAAAGATTTCTGCATAATGATATCAGCTGTCCGCTGCAGGGCATTAATCGTCCGGTGCGCATCAGGGGGCAACAGGAGGATGTGGACATCCGGATCGTTCTGCGCCGCCTGGCGCACCTCGTTCAGGACGGCCTCACCCTCGGGGTCGTCCGTTGCGCTCCCTCCCGCCAGAACCAGCTGTATTGGAGTATGTTTCTTGATCAGGCGGTAGGCTTCAACCACCCCCAACGGGTCTTTAAAGCGGTCAAAGCGTGAAACCTGCAGCAACAATGGCAGGGTTGGATCGAGATTGAACTGGGAGCGAACTGCGTTGATCTCCTGCGCCGACAGCTCGCAGTTTTTGTCGGAGAGGGGATCAATACTGGGCGCAATTATGTATTGCGGATGGGGGAGCGGCTGGGCAAACTGCGCCAGCGAAAAAATGCTGGCATCATAGTTCGTGACAAACTCTCGCAGATATTTCCACACCGGGCGATAGGGGCGACTTGCATCAATATGAAACCGCCAGAGCCACTTTCCCTTGCGGGCGGGGAAATGCTGCAACAGGGCTGCCGGTTGCGGGTCGTGGATAAAAACAAAATCGGCATCATTGAGGAGGTCATGGAGGCGTTCGGCGTTTTCGCGGTTGGTCTTTTCATATTCACGCAGCATCTCCGGGCTCAAGACAACCTTCATCCCCTGTAAGGCGTTGTGAAATCCTTTGGTGCATTGATAAAAAAGATCATCCCCCTGGATGATTTCCCATTGGGCATCGAGCCCCAGGGCGCACTTGAAGGGGATCAGTTTATGTAGAATCTCCGCGACACCGCCCCCTTCACGCGTAGAGTTGATATGTACCACTTTTGCACCCTTCAGAGGCGCAGCCAGTTGTTCGAGATGGTGGATAATTTCCTGCCCCGCCGCGCGCGCATAATCCTTAAGAAATTGATTCAGTTGTTCCTCAGACCAGTTATTCATGGCGCTCTCCCTTAAAATAGGCGCTGAAGATCCGGACCACCTGCTGGCGAATCCCCTTTAAGGACGAGAAATAAGGGTCAAGGCTGTTCAAACTGACCGCCAGCTCACGGTACGCATCTCCAAAATCTGACAACCAGATGCTGAAATCGTTGGAGCGCTGCTCAGTTCGGGACCGGGCATCGATAAAATGATAATAGATGGCTCCGTTCGAAAGGCTGTCGAGATAGGGGATTAGATCTGTGGGCGTGGTAAAGCTCTGGCCGGAATCGAAGATTACCATTTGCCCCCGCTGAAAGTAAAAATGCTGTTCTGCCTGAACCCAGGATGCCGCCTCCTTTTCATCAAGACGTTCGTCAATCAGATCCAGCAGCTCCTGGCGCAGTCCCTCCAGATCGGCGAAATCTGTCGGGGAAATGACACTGAGGCGCTCAGCCAGGGTTTTGTCATGCAGGGCATGATAAGCCCAGGAAGCAAAGTCGTTGTTGTATTCGGGTTCGTCAAATTGCGCCCGCAACAGGCGCTCCCAGAAATGGTGGTAAATGCTGCTCGCCGGCACCCGCCCAAGCTCGGCGTGGAGTTCCCGCAGATTCTGGGCTTTACGCCCGGTGGCAATCGTGATCAAGGCACAGTCCCGTAATGTGAAAGGTTGTGCATCTACGTTGGCATCTACTCGTTGCGACGTCATTAATTCTCTCCTTCTGTCCAAGAAACAGCGCTTATGTACAGCAGATTCCCCATAACCTGACAGCCTTTTAGACTCTAGCACAGTGAATATGACGCGCAACTCCAAGGGAGGAATACGGGAGTTCCTCAAGCGCTATTCCTCGCAATCTTGCGGACCTTTTGTCCCTGTCTGACATGGTGGGAAATAGTAGTGTGGGGGGGGATGTCTCGTCTGGAAAAGCAGAAGGGGAGCCGGAACAATTGATCTCGGTAAAACGCCAGGAGCCGATTCACACTAGGTGTGAATCGGCTCCTGGGATCTGATATTGGTAGCGGGGGAAGGATTCGAACCTCCGACCTTCGGGTTATGAGCCCGACGAGCTACCAAACTGCTCCACCCCGCGTCATATATGTACTCTGGGTACTCTGGTTGTGCTTTGTTCTCCCTGCTTAAGCTGCTTGCGCTATCAGGTGAGGTTGTTTGTAACAAAGCTGGTAGCTATTGTCAAGCAAAGCTGTAATTTAGTTTTACGGAGTATCAACAAAGCTCTTCAGGCGCTTGGCGCGGCTGGGGTGGCGCAGCTTGCGCAGGGCCTTGGCTTCGATCTGGCGGATGCGCTCCCGGGTTACGCTGAAGTCCTGCCCCACCTCTTCGAGGGTATGATCCGACTTCTCGCCAATGCCAAAACGCATGCGCAACACCTTCTCTTCGCGTGGACTCAGCGACGCAAGCACCTCGGCAGTCTGGGCCGACAGGTTCCCCTTGATCGCCTCTTCCAGGGGGGAAACTGCCCCTTTATCCTCGATAAAATCGCCAAGAGATGAGTCTTCTTCTTCCCCGATAGGGGTCTCAAGACTTATAGGCTCCTTGGCGATCTTCAGCACCCGGCGCACTTTTTCCAGCGGCAGGTCCATGCGCTCGGCGATCTCTTCGGGGACTGGCTCGCGTCCGAGTTCCTGCACCAACTGGCGACAGGTGCGGATCAGCTTGTTGATCGTTTCAATCATATGCACCGGAATGCGGATGGTGCGCGCCTGGTCAGCGATAGCACGGGTAATGGCCTGGCGTATCCACCAGGTGGCATAGGTGGAAAACTTATAGCCGCGCTGATATTCAAATTTATCCACCGCTTTCATCAACCCGATGTTGCCTTCCTGGATAAGATCCAGAAACTGCAAGCCGCGATTGGTGTACTTCTTGGCGATAGAAACAACCAGGCGCAGGTTGGCTTCCACCAGCTCTGTTTCTGCAGTTTTGGCCTGATATTCTCCCCGGCGCACCTCTTTGATCGCCGCGATCAGCCCTTCGGCCGTAAAACCACTCTCGTCTTCTACCTTTTTAAAGCGCCGCTGCGCCCCCTTGAGGCGTTTTTCAATAGTGAGCAGTTCATCAACACTGGTCCCTAGCTCTGCAGCAACCTTGACCGCGTCGGCATCACTTTTATGCATGCGGCGCAAATGACTGCGAATCTCTTTGTGGGTAAGCCCGAGTTTTGCTTCACACGCGGCGACCTCCTTCTGGCTCATCCGCACCTGCTTGGAGAGGTCTTTAAGGCGTGAAGTGACCCGCTTAGGCACCTTCTCCTTGAGTTGCAATTGGAGAATAGTTTCGTACAGCTCCGCCAGAATCGCATCGATTTCCTCTTGCAGTGTTTTGCCTTCTGCAGCATCTGCGGTTTCTTGCATCCGCGTTTTCAGCGCATCCAACTGCTCTTTTTTACTTACTATCTCTGCAATCGACTCAGCGATCTTGTCCCTCTGTGCTTCGAGCTCTTCCGCTGAGACTTCATCCTCTTCGGCTGTACTGGTTTTAATAATATCCGCCACAGTTATATCGCCGTGTGCCAGTTTTTTCCCCAGCCTTACCATTTCGTTCAATGCAATGGGGGTGCACAATACCACCCGGGTGATCAGGTTTTCCCCCGCCTCAATGCGCTTCGCAATCTCCACTTCCCCTTCACGGGTCAGCAGGGCGACCTGTCCCATCTCACGCAGGTACATGCGAACCGGATCACTGGTACGTCCAATGACGCCTGCTTCAAGAGCCGGGGTTGCTTCCTCTTCCTCCTCTTCTGCATCTGCCCCACTGGCAGCGGAGCGCTTTGCTCCTGCATTTTTGGAACCTGAATCGATAATCTCTATATCCAATTCACCAAACATGGTCATCACATCTTCCAGTTGACTGGCGCCAATCATATCTTCGGGAAGAGCTTCATTTACCTCATCATAGGTCAGAAACCCCTTTTCCTTCCCGGTCTCGATGAGCTGTTGGAATTCCTCTTCTTTGGTTTTTTTTGCCATAGTATGCATCTCCTGTCCATCGGTATGCAGCCGATCTATTTTAATGCTATGTGCCAGTTTCAACGCTTGATTTTACGGTTTATCTCCATCAGTTCACGCAAACACTCATTCTGCATGTGTGTATCGCCGTTGCGTTCGGCTTCGCACATCTGTGCATGCAGTTGTGTTCTGCGCTGTTTGAGCTGACTGTGATTCACCGCTTTCCGGCAATCGCTGAAAACTTTTTCGACAATTTCTGCGGCAAACTGATTTTTATCCACCAGCGCCGCCGTAAGAATTTCCTGTACTTCACTGTCTTCACACTGATCCAGCAGCCACAGTCCCGGCTCTTGTCCCTGGGAGAATGCCTTGCTGATGAGCTCCGCACATTCGCGGCATCCATGATGTGAAAACAAACCCTGAATCCCGACAGTCATAACCTCAGCGGCAACCTGGCTGCGCTCACCCATGAGGGCCAATAACATTTTCTGCGCTTTGAGTTCACTGTCTTCCCCTGCCCCTGACACAACCGGACGCCGCACTTCACGTCGGGGTGATAAATTCTGTACCTGCGCTACCGGTGGCACCTGGCTGGAGCGGGAGCGCTCGGTGCGAAGTTGATCCAGCTGACGTTGCAGTACTCCGGTATCGACCCCGGTACGGCGCGCCAGTTCCTGCAGATGGAGGCTGGTCTCAATCTCGCCGGGGACATACGCAACAACATCCAGGATTTCAGCAATGGCGCGGGCTTGTTCTTCCGCGCTATCTCTTCTGGCAGCCAGGGTTTGCTGCATGAAATGTTCCACCGCTGAACCTGTTTGTTCCAGCCGCGCCTCGAACGCCTCTTTTCCGTGGCGGGCCAGATATGAATCCGGGTCTTCCCCCTGTTCCAGACTGAGATTCTGCACCTGCAGTCCGGCCTGGAGCAATAGCGGCAAAGCTCTGAAACAGGCAGCTTGTCCGGCTTTATCCTGGTCAAACAATAGCACCAGCGTATCCACATAACGCTTCAACAGGGTGGCGTGTTCTGCGGTCAGGGCGGTGCCGCATGTGGCCACCACATTCTCCACCCCCGCCTGTATCAGCGCAAGATGGTCAAAATATCCCTCCACCACAAGCACCCGGCGCTGCCGCCGCATGGAACTCCTGGCGTCATACAGGCCATACAGGATCCTGCTCTTGTGATACAGGGGTGTTTCGGGGGAGTTGATGTATTTGGGCAGGCTGTTATCCAGCACCCGTCCCCCGAAAGCCACCGCGTGCCCGCTTGAATCCTGGACCGGGAACAACAGGCGGCGCCGAAACATATCGTATTCACGCCCGTCGCCACTGCGCCGTACCAACCCGAGTGCGATCGCCTGCTCCAGGTCAATCTGCTTGCGTTTCAAGTGGGAACACAGGGTGTCCCAACCCGCCGGTGCGTAGCCGAGGCGAAAACGGCGCACCATCTCTCCAGTATACCCACGGCGGCGCAGATACGCGCGCGCCTCGGCCCCCTCGGCCTCACCCAGGAGGATATGGTGGTAAAAATCCACCGCCTGTGCCATTATCTGCTGGAGCCGCTCACGCTCTTGCCGTTGTTGCTGGCGCCGGGGGGAGAGCTGTTCGGTCTGAATCTCAATCCCTGCCCGTCCAGCTAATCTATGCACTGATTCGGCAAAACCCAAGCCCTCGATACGCATTAAAAAATTAAAGACGTTTCCCCCGGCGCCGCAGCCGAAACAGTAAAAGAACTGGCGGCTGCTGTTTACACTGAACGACGGGGTTTTTTCGCCGTGAAAGGGGCACAGTCCGAAGTGGTTATCCCCACTCTGTTTCAGCTTTACATAGTCCCCCACCACCCTGACGATGTCGCTTTGTTCCCGAATCTGCTCGATGGTTTCCGGGGGAATCTTCCCTGCCATCATTCGCTCCTGCGCTGGGGGTGCTCCCCCAGTTGAATCAGCGTGACCGCATCTCCACCGTGGGCATTATCCGCTGAATGAAACGCGGTCACGGCGCGATGCTGTCCGAGCAGCGCGCGGATGGCCTGCCGCAGCGCACCGCCACCACGCCCGTGGGTAACCTGCAGATCGCGCCAGTTGTGCAGCAGTGCATCATCGATTAAGCGCTCTACCCTGGGCACAGCTTCCTCCACCCGCATCCCGGTCACATCCAGGTCGGGGCTGAAGTCGCTGCTTTCCACGCTGGTGCGGCTGTGGCGCACCCTGGCTGCTGTCGCGGCGCTGAAGCGGCGGGGCGCAAACGCTTCGAGCGCATATAAGGGCAGACGCATCTTTTTCCCCTGCACACTGAGGTCAACCTGTTGATTTCTGATCTTCTCTACCCTGGCCTCGGCAGCAAGGGCTGGAACCCGGACAATTTCACCGGGGGCAAGCTCCTGTGGTGGGTTGGCAGCACGAATTTCCCGCCTGGGTTCATACGCCTCCACACTCTGATGCACCGCGCGCATCAGCTCCGCCTGCGCCCGCCCCGTGCCAGGCTGTTCGTGCAATTCTCTGGCTTTTTTCAGTAGTTCCCTCACCTTCTCGCGTGCTTCGCTGACTATCTGCTGCGCCTGCTCCCGGGCTTTTTGTTGCATAGCATCACGCCGGGCTTCAAATTCGCGCAGCAATACCCGCCGCTTTTCCCGTTCCTGTTTGGCCTGCTGCAACAGCTGGCGGGTTTGCTCCCGCTGGGCTTCAAGTTCAGCATGGAGCTGATTCAGACGTTCCACCACCGCCAGACCGTCGCGCTCTTCACTCCCGAGATATGAGTGCGCCTGTTCTATAACGCGGGGCGGGAGCCCCAGCATGGCAGCAATGGTGAGGGCGCTGCTGCTGCCCGGAACTCCGTAGTGCAGGCGGTAAGTGGGGGCCAGGGTTTCAGGGTTGAATTCAACCGCAGCATTTTCCACCCCTGCGTGTAAAAAGGCGTATCCCTTGATGGTATTGAGGTGTGTTGTTACTATGGTGCGTGCACCCTGTGCGCGCAATTGATCCAACACCGCCAGGGCCAGTGCCCCCCCCTCTGCCGGATCGGTGCCGGTGCCGGCCTCATCCATCAGCACCAGCGCTTTTGCATCGGCATGTTGCAGAATATGTCTTATCCGTACCAGGTGACCGGAGAAGGTGGACAGATCACCCTCGATACTCTGCTCATCCCCGATATCGGCAAAGATCTTCTGAAACAGGTATACCCTGCTGCGCGCCGCGCAGGGCACCGGAATTCCGGCGGAAACCATGAGAAACAGCAGACCGGCGGTCTTCAGTGCCACGGTTTTACCCCCGGTGTTGGGCCCGCTGATAATAAGCGTATCGTGTTTATCCCCCAGACGCAGATCTACGGGCACGGTGTTATGGGTACGCGCACTTCCATCCTGATTGAGGAGCAACAGCGGATGGCGGGCCTGCAGCAGCTCGATCTGGGGGGAGCGCACCAGTTGTGGTGCAACACTACCGGTTAAACGTACAAAACGTCCCATGGCGCAGCTGGCATCGAGCTGGGCCAACACCGCCTGATTATGCCGCAGCACCTTGGTCTCGATGCGCACCTTGTCTGTCAGGGCTTCGAGAATGCGCGCAATTTCACGCTGCTCTTCGCGCTCCAGGCTCTGGAGTTGATTGTTATCCTCCAGCACCTGTTCGGGTTCGACAAACAGCGTCTGACCGCTGGCCGACTCATCATGGATAAACCCCTTGATCTGCCCCCGATGGTCCGCTTTGACCGGCACCACATAGCGTCCGTTGCGCTCGGTTACGATCTGGTCCTGAAAGGCCGGTGCCAGAGCATGATTCTGCAGCATCCGCTCCAGGGTCTGGCGTACCTTGCGCTGCACATCACGCTGCTGCTGGCGCAGATCGGCCAGTTGCCATGAGGCACTGTCGCGCACCTGGGCTCTGGAGTCGATGCTGCGCTCGATCCGGCGCCCCAGCTCTGTGAGAGGAGCGAGTTGCGCACCCAGCTCGGTTAACTGCGGCGCCAGCTCCGCGTGGTGGAAATACTCCGCGCAGGCATGTGCCGCAGCGATACTTTCTCCCACTTCGAGCAGCGCCTGCGGGGTCAGACGCGCCCCCGGCTTCCCCGCCTGGTGCAGATACACGCTCAGATCGTGCGCCCCACCCAGAGGGGGCGCCCCCTTCTGCATCAGGAGCTGCGCGGCCTGTTCCGCCCGCTGCAGCGACAGTTCAACCTCGCTGTGGCGCTGAAACGGACGCAGCTGCTCCAGGCGCATCCGCCCACACACGGTGACGCTCAAGTGGGCAAGCAGGGCTACAATTTTGTCAAACTCCAGGGTTCGCAGCGTCTGATTGAGCATGTGAGTGTTATTTCTGATATCAGGATACCTGAGTAAAAAGTTTCTGGCTGTATCTGACCAGGTCGGCGCCAAGCTCTACGAATGGTGGGCGCAGGCGTGAAGCCGCAAAAGCCGATTCCACTGTGCGCGGCAAGGCGCTGTGAGACAACCCGTACAAAACCAGGGCCAGGATCATCGCCCCCTGCAGCAGACTGAACAGGGCTCCAAGCACCCGGTTGAATCCTCCCAGGAACAGGAGCCTGACAAACCTGGACAGAATCGCCCCCAGGAGGGAAAAAAACAGCATGGTAAGGACGAAAAGCAGGATGAGGACGGCAACCACACACACCTGCAGGGGCAGGTGCAGCCAGGCGCTGAGGCGGGCGGCCAAAGGGGCATAAAAGGTAAATGCAATAACCGCCGCCGCTACCAGCCCCACCAGGGAACAGACCTCCTTGAGCAGTCCACGCAGAGATCCTTTTAAGGTGAAGAGGAACAAAATCGCCAGGATCGCAATATCAAGAACATTCATGCTGGTTCCTTACCGCTTGTCGTTTATTTCCGCCTGGAGCAAAACCCATCTGCTCCCGCCAGCACCCACATCTGCACAGGGGCTAATTCTACCGTGCCAGCCGCTGTTTAACCATCTCGCTGACCACCCGCCCTTCGGCGCGGCCCCGCGTAGCGGCGCTGACCTGTTGCATAACCTTGCCCATCTCCTGCATGGAGGTGGCGCCTAGCTCCTGCACCGCTGTTTCGATAATTTCGCCGATCTCCGCTGCACTTAACGGGGCGGGCATGAATTCCTGCAGCACCCCAATTTCGACCTCCTCTTTATGTGCCAGCTCCTCACGCCCGCCAGCGCGGTACACCTGCGCCGCATCACGCCGCTGTTTTACCTGCGTGGCGAGCAGGGAGATAATCTCCTCATCGTCAAGGTCCTGTTTTCGCTCTATTTCGGCGTTTTTAATCGCACTGCGCAGCATGCGGATCACTCCGAGGCGTTCGCTCTGTTTACTGCGCATCGCGTCTTTCATGGCGCTAACCAGCGTCTCCTGCAAGCTCATGTTGTAAATTCCTTCATTATAAATATGTGCACAAAAAAATTACTTGACGCGCGCTTCTTTTTCCTCGATCCCCGAAAGCCCAAAACGGCGGCGCAGTTCGGCGTAGATACGCTCCGGCGGCAGCTCGTAGTAGCCCAGCAACAGCAGGACATGGAAAAACAGATCCGCCACTTCGTAAATCACCTCAGCGGGGATTCCTCCCTTGCCGGCAACGGCGGTTTCGGTGGCTTCTTCGCCAATCTTGCTCAGGATCTTATCCAGCCCTTTGGCAAACATCGCGCACACGTAGGATTTCTCCTCAGGGTTGCGGCGCCGGTCCTGAATGACATGATACAGCGCATCGAGGATATCCTGCTGCGCATAGATGGCGGCAGCATCAACTTCCGGCTCCCCTTCCACCTGCACCTGCTTCCCATCCCAGACGGAGTAAAAGCATGACCTGCGTCCGGTATGACATGCCATTCCCACCTGTTCTACCTGCAGCAGCAGGGTATCGCCGTCGCAGTCGTAGCGAATCTCGCGCACATGCTGGACGTGCCCTGAGGACTCCCCTTTCATCCACTGGCGGGCGCGTGAGCGGCTGTAGTAGTGTGCTCTGCCGGTTGCGAGGGTGTTTTTCACCGCTTCGGCGTTCATATATGCCAGCATCAGCACTTCTCCGCTATCGATATCCTGAGCAATACAGGGCAAGAGTCCGTTAGCGTCAAACTTCAGCTGTTGGAGCAAACTTTGGTTTTCTTCAGTCATCATCGCAGCATTCAATCCTGTGGCGTTACCAACGGGCGCACTTCAACCCCATGTTGGCGCAGATATTCTTTACATTCGGCGATGGTATATTCCTGGAAGTGAAAAATGCTCGCCGCCAGCGCGGCGCTGGCCCCCCCTATGGTGAGGCCATCCTTGATATGCTCCAGATTGCCTACCCCCCCGGAGGCAATAACTGGAATCTGCACCGCGTCACTGACCGCGCGGGTCAACCCCAGATCGTAGCCCTTTTTGGTGCCGTCACAGTCCATCGAGGTCAGGAGAATTTCACCAGCGCCGTTATTCTGCATACGCTGGGCCCACTCTATGACATCAAGACCGGTAGCAGTGCGCCCACCGTGGGTATAAACCTCCCAGCGCGGCAGAGAACTGCCTTTGACCCGGCGTGCGTCGATGGCCACCACGATGCACTGCGAACCGAAACGCTGCGCCCCCCGGCTGACAAGCTCGGGATCGTGCACCGCAGCGGTGTTGATGGAGACCTTGTCCGCCCCGACATTGAGCAGGTTGCGGATATCGTCGGTGGTGCGCACCCCTCCACCCACGGTCACCGGCATAAACACCGCTGCCGTGGTGCGCGCGACTACGTCCAAGAGGGTGTCACGCTGGTCGCTGGAGGCGGTAATATCAAGGAAGGTCAGTTCATCCGCCCCTTGTGCATCATAGGCGATGGCCGCTTCCACCGGATCGCCGGCGTCACGCAGACCGACAAACTGTACCCCTTTGACTACGCGCCCGTCCTTGACATCCAGACATGGAATAATCCGTTTACTCAGCATGAAGTCTCCTTCCCGGCGCTATCCACCCCTTTGGCACAGGCAATAGCGGCGTGCAGATCCAGGGCTCCGCTGTAGATGGCTTTTCCGGTAATAGCGCCGCACACTCCGCAGCTCTCGATAGCTTTGAGGTTCCGGATATCCTCCATGTTCGACACTCCGCCGGAGGCGATTACCGGGATGGAGACCGCATCGGCCAGTGCAGCGGTGGCCTCAAGGTTCGGCCCCTGCATCATGCCGTCGCGGGCGATATCGGTGTAGATGATGGCCGCGACCCCCATCCCCTCGAACTCACGCGCCATATCTACTGCCTTCTTTTCCGTAATTTCGGCCCAGCCGCGCACCGCTACCATGCCATCCCTGGCGTCGATGCCAACCACTATCCGCCCTGGAAACTTAGCACACGCCTGGCGTACCAGTTCGGGATTTTCCTTGGCGACAGTCCCAAGAATAACGCGCGCAAGGCCAAGTTCAAGATATGCCTCGATGGTCGGCAGATCGCGAATGCCCCCACCGAGCTGCGTTGGGATATCCAGCGCAGCGACAATAGCCGCGATAGCTTCCCGATTGCGGGGGACGCCGTCAAAGGCACCGTCAAGATCCACAATATGGAGCAACTCGGCTCCTGCCTGTTGCCACTTGAGTGCCTGCGCCACCGGATCGGTCGAATAGACCGTATCCTTGTGCATAAGTCCTTGTTCGAGGCGCACACAGCTGCCCTGTTTTAAATCTATCGCGGGAATTACCAGCATCTACAGCTCTCCAAAATTTTTAAGTATTTTCAGCCCCACCGCCTGGCTCTTCTCGGGATGAAACTGGGTCGCCATCACATTTTCGTGCCATATCGCCGAGCAGAAGGGGATCCCATACGTCGTTGAAGTCAAAACCACCGCCTGCTCTGCCGGTACCACCCGATACGAATGGACAAAGTAGACGTAACTGCCGTTCTCTACCCCACGCAGCAGTGGGCACTCACGCTCAATCTCAAGCTGGTTCCACCCCATGTGAGGGATCTTCAGCGCTTCCCCCTGTTCCTGCATCTCTGCGGGGAAGCGCTGTACCGTCCCAGGGATCACCCCCAGGCCGGCATGGGTACCAAACTCCGTACTGGAGTCAAACAGCACCTGCAGCCCCAGACAAATCCCCAGGAAGGGACGGCCACTCTCGATATGCGCATGGATCGCCTCAATAAAACCTCCCTGCTGCAGATTTGCGATACAATCACCAAAGGCTCCGACGCCGGGCAGCACCAGGCGCTGCGCCCGCTCTACCCTGCGGGCATCCGCGGTGACTTCGGCGCTGTAGCCTAAGTGCTCAAACGCTTTGTGGACACTGTGCAGATTGCCCCTTCCATAGTCTACAATGGTTATCATCGACGTTATTCAAGCCTGCCTTTAGTAGACATTACCCCGTCAATGCGTGGATCCTGTGCAACGGCCTGCCCGAGGGCACGCCCCAACGCCTTGAATATCGCCTCTATGATGTGGTGCAGGTTGCTGCCGTACTCGAGGTTGACATGCATATTGACCCCGGCGTGGTTGCACAGCCCGACCAGAAACTCCTCAACCAGTTCCACATCGAAGGTGCCCACTTTCGCTTTGGGCAAGTCAACATTATAGACGAGATGGGGACGCCCGGAAAAATCCAGGTCGATGCGCACCAGCGCCTCGTGCATGGGGATAGAGACACTGCCATAGCGCTGGATTCCGCCCTTGTCTCCTAGAGCCTGACGCAACACCTCGCCCAGACAGATGCCGAGATCTTCGACGCTGTGGTGGTCATCCACTCCAGTATCGCCGCTGGCCTTGACCTCAAGCCCGAACATGCCGTGCCTGCTCATGAGGGTCAGCATATGATCCATAAAGCCGACCCCGGTGTCGATCGGTGCTGCCAGCGGCCCATCCAGGTTGAGTTTCATCTTTATGCTGGTTTCGCAGGTGGTACGTTCGATACCGGCGGTCCGCGCCGTGCTCTTTTTCGCCATGGTTATCTCCCTGATTATCTCCTGATATTTAAGCGCCCCGCGTGGGTTGGCGTCAGCTTTTTTGCGCTCAGACGTCACGATCCTGCAGCCGCAGAGAAACCGAGCGTGCGTGTGCGTCGAGACCTTCCATTTCCGCAATCTGAACCGCGGCTCCCCCCAGACGGCGCAGCCCGGCTTTGGAACAGTAGATCAGACTCGATTTTTTCACAAAATCATCCAACGCCAAAGGGGAGAAGAAGCGTGCGGTACCTCCCGTGGGTAAGGTGTGGTTGGGTCCCGCCAGATAATCCCCGATGGTCTCAGGGGTGTTATGTCCCATAAAGATAGCGCCGGCATGGCGAATCAGGGGCAACAACTCGTAGGGATTGTCCACCGCGAGTTCCAGATGTTCCGTGGCGATCCGATTGCACAGCTCGGCGGCCTGCTCGATCTGCTCCGCGACAATGATGGCGCCGTACGTGTCGATGGAAGCACGGGCGATTTCATGGCGTGGCAGTTCGCGCAGCTGGCGCTCCACCGCGGCCTGCACCTGCAGCGCCATCTGTTCATCGGTGGTTACCAGCACTGCTGACGCCAGTTCATCGTGTTCCGCCTGAGAGAGCAGATCCGCCGCCAGATGTTCCGGGTTGCCGCTGCCGTCGTTGATAATCAGGATTTCGCTCGGGCCTGCGATCATGTCGATATCCACCTGCCCGAACACCATCTTTTTTGCCGTGGCCACATAGATGTTGCCGGGGCCGGTGATTTTATCCACCCGGGGCACGGACTTGGTGCCATAGGCCAGCGCTCCTACCGCCTGCGCTCCCCCTAAAGGAAAGATTCGCGTCACTCCGGCCAGATGCGCCGCCGCCAGCACATGGGGGTTCACCTCCCCATCCGGCATGGGCACCACCATGATAACCTCTTTTACCCCCGCCACCCGCGCGGGGATAGCGTTCATCAGCACCGAGGAGGGGTACGCGGCCTTGCCACCGGGGACATAGATCCCCACCCGGTCAAGGGGGCGCACCAGCTGTCCCAGCTGAATATCATCTTCATCGGTGGAGATCCAGGTCTCCTGTTTCTGGCGGCGATGATACATACCAATCCGCTGTGCCGCCAGCTCCAGCGCGGCCAGATCCTCCTTGCTCACCTGCGCTCTGGCCGCATCAATTTTGGCAGCGGAGAGCTCCATCCCGAAGGTGCTAAGATCGAGACGATCAAAGCGCAGGGTGTATTCATGCAGCGCCTCGTCCCCGCGGGCGCGCACATCCGCAAGGATCGCGCTTACCGTCTCTTCTATCCCGGGGGGCATCTCTTCGGCGCGCTGCTCTATGCGGCGGAAGTGCTCTGCAAAATCTACATCGGTAAAACGCATCAGGCGAATCATAAAACCCTACCTTTCTGCTGGTTAATTCATACGAGATAAAAACCGAACCTGGCGCATCAGGTTGAAATCCTGGGGGTTGTCCCTATGACTGCTTCGAGATCATCGATAATCTGCCGGATTCTACGATGCTTGGTCTTCATGCTGGCGCGGTTCACTATCAGGCGCGTGGTGATCTCGGCTATGGTTTCAACTTCAACCATACCATTGTCCCGCAGGGTGGCTCCGGTGGAGACCAGATCGACGATGCGCTCGGCCAGCCCTACCAGCGGTGCCAGTTCAATGGAGCCATACAGTTTTATAAGTTCAACCTGAATTCCTTTGGCGCTGAAGTACTTTTCGGTCAGGTTTGGATATGAGGTTGCCACCCGGATATTAGACCAGCGCGTTGGATCGCCATTTTTTTCCAGATCGCGCGGTTCCGCCACCACCAGGCGGCAGTAGCCAAAATTCAGGTCCAGGGGTTCATACAGATCTTTTTCCTGCTCCAGCAGGGTGTCTTTGCCCACCACGCCGATATCCGCACAGCCATACTCTACATAGGTCGGAACATCGGTGGCGCGCACTGCAATAAAACGATACCCGGCCTCGCGATTTTCAAAGACGAGTTTGCGGTTTTTTTCTTCCATCTCAGGGCAGGTGATCCCTATCTGGCTGAACAGTTCCATGGAATCCTGCATAATGCGCCCCTTGGGCAGGGCGAAGGTGATAACGTCGCTCATGCTGTTCCTCGTCTCTTCTCTGCTATGATTTCTTCTGCCATAATTTCTTCTGCTATGGGGTGCTATGAGGGTCAACGCACCCGTTTAATATCCGCACCCAGCTTATTGAGTTTCTCTTCGAGCTTTTCGTAGCCCCGATCCAGGTGGTAGATGCGGGAGATCTCGGTAGTGTTCTCCGCCGCCAGAGCCGCCAGCACCAGTGAAGCGCTGGCGCGCAGATCGGTCGCCATTACTGGAGCGCCGAGCAGCTCCGTCTTGCCCTGGATGGTAGCCTGACGCCCCTCAACCCGGATTTTGGCGCCGAGGCGTTGCAGTTCACTCACATGCATAAAACGGTTCTCAAATACATTTTCACTGATAACGCTGGTGCCGTCGGCCTGGGTCAGCAACGCCATGAACTGGGCCTGCATATCTGTGGGAAACCCCGGATGTGGGCTGGTCTTGATCCGCAGCGGCTGCAGCGTCTGCTTGCATTGGACCCGGATCCCTTCCGCCACACAGTGGACCTCGGCCCCACACTGGCGCAACTTGCTGATTACCGCTTCGAGATGCAGGGGCTGCGCCCCTGCGACCAGAACATCGCCGCCGGTAATCGCCGCTGCGACCATGAAGGTGCCCGCCTCAATCCGATCACTCATAACCGTGTGGCTCATCGGGCTTAATTTTTCCACTCCGTGAATCGTGATGGTATCGCTGCCTGCCCCTTCTATCTGCGCTCCCATGTGTTGCAGCGCCAGCGCCAGATCTTCTATCTCCGGCTCGCACGCGGCATTTTCTATAATGGTACGCCCCTGCGCCAGGGTTGCAGCCATGAGGAGGTTCTCGGTCCCCCCCACGGTGGGGATATCCAGATAGATGCGCGCACCTTGCAGGCGCTCCGCCCGCGCCTCAATGTAGCCGTGCTCAAGGCTTATCTGCGCCCCCATCGCTTCAAGCCCGCTCAGGTGCTGATCCACCGGGCGCGCGCCGATGGCGCACCCACCAGGCAGGCTCACGCGCGCATAGCCAAGTCTGGCCAACAGCGGCCCCAACACCAGCACCGAGGCCCGCATGGTGCGCACCAGATCGTAGGGCGCTTCTGCGCAGATTATCTCATCTGCATTGATTTTTAAGGTGCCGGGGGCGCCCGTTGCTGTCCGCGCCCCCATTATGTGGAGCAACTGCACCGTTGTGTCGATATCCCGCAGCCCCGGCAGATTCCGGAGTTCGTGCGTTCCGGCGGCGAGCAAGGTGGCACACAGCAGAGGCAGCGCAGCGTTCTTGGCTCCGCTGACCTGCACTTCTCCCTGCAGCCGGTGCCCTCCATGTACAATAATTCTATCCATCGTGTTCCCCGTCACTGCCGCTACACGCCCCAACAACCCTGGCTGTTCCAGCGTAATCGCGGCGCTGATAACCCTGCTTCAACCCTGCCGCGCGGAAAATATCCGCCACCGCGTCTGCCTGCCCCTGCCCCACCTCCACCACGAGCCAGCCGCCGGGTTCCAGCACCATTGGAGCTTGACGTGCCAGACTTCGGTAGGCATCGAGGCCATCTTCTCCCCCATGGAGAGCGAGCGCTGGTTCATGCTGGGCCACTTCGGGCATCAGCTCCTGCATCTGTGCGCTGGTTACATAGGGAGGATTGGAAACCAGCAGCCGATATGAACCCGGTTCGAGGGTATGCAGATCGGCCTCGGCAAAGGTGAGCAACTCCGCAACAGCATTGTTTTGTGCATTGATATGGGCAATCTGCAGCGCGGCAGTACTGATATCGACCGCCTGCACCCTCACTTTGGCGCTATGCGCCAGTGCTACCGCCACGGCGCCGCTGCCGGTACCGACATCGAGCACCGTCCCGCTTTGCTGCGCCAGGACTTTGAGCCCCTCCTCGACCAAAACTTCTGTATCCGCGCGCGGGATAAGCACCGCCGGGGTTACCTTGAAGGGGAGCGCCCAGAATTCAACATGCCCCAGAATATACTGCAGTGGTTCACGCAGGGCGCGCCGCTTTACCAACGCACGAACCGCATCAAGTTCAACCTGTTGCAGGGGTTGGTCATAGGATAAATACACGCCAACCCGGTCTTTGCCCAGCGCCGCTCCGATGAGCAGTTCCGCATCCAGGCGCGGATTTTCGACCCCCTTCTCCTGCAGATAGGTCGTTGTCCAGCGCAACACCTCAAGCACGGACCACAATCTCGCCATTTACTGCTCCTGCTGCCCGGCGAGCTGCGCGCTTTGGTAGTGGGTGCGGAGGGACTCGATCATTTCATCCAAATCGCCATGCATGATGGCGTCGAGCTTATACAGGGTGAGGTTTATACGGTGGTCGGTGCAGCGCCCCTGGGGAAAATTATAGGTTCTGATCCGCTCACTGCGGTCTCCGCTGCCCACCTGGGTTTTGCGCTCCGCCGCCATCTGCGCATGTTGCTCATCCTGCATGGCATCCAAAATGCGCGAACGCAGCACCTTCATCGCCCTGGCCTTATTTTTATGCTGGGATTTTTCATCCTGACACGCGACCACCACCCCGGTAGGGATGTGGGTAATGCGCACAGCTGATTCGGTCTTATTGACATGCTGTCCCCCCGCGCCGGAGGCCCGGTACAGGTCGATGCGCAAATCGCTAGGGTCGATTTCCAGGTCGACCTCCTCGGCTTCCGGCAACACCGCGACTGTGCAGGCGGACGTATGCACCCGCCCCTGGGTCTCGGTGTCGGGCACACGCTGCACCCGGTGGGTGCCGCTTTCATACTTAAGGTGAGAAAACACGTCCTTGCCGCTGACCACGGCGATCACCTCTTTAAACCCTCCGGACGCAGATTCCGAAGAGCTCAGGATCTCCACCTTCCAGCGGTGTCGATCGGCGTAGCGTCCATAGGCACGGAACAGATCCCCGGCAAACAGAGCCGCCTCATCGCCACCGGTACCGGCGCGGATTTCAAGGATGGCGTTCTTGCCGTCATTGGGATCGCGTGGCAGCATGAGCTGGGTGAGCTCCTGCGCTATTTTTTCATGCCGCTGTTCCAGCGCAGGCAGCTCCTGCTGTGCCAGCGCGCGCATCTCCGGGTGTTCATCGTGGGTGAGTTCGCGCAGATCGTCCATCTCCTGTTCCAGCTGACGATAGGCGCGGAAGAGCGTCACCACCTCACTCAACTCGGAATGCTCACGGCTCAGGTCGCGATAACGCTTCT
>CAYUJC010000012.1:0-42468 GCA_964444945.1 uncultured Desulfuromonas sp. | reverse complement strand
GCCCCGATTTTTTTACTCGCCAAGCTTACCGTTACCGTAACCAGCTCATCTATTATCTTGGATTCTTCGCTATAGGTGACATCGGCAAAGAAGGGGTTTCGCCCCACATGCATCAGGGCACGGCGAATATCGTTCTGGAAGATGACGACAATGACCAATACAATTGAGGTGAGAAAATTGTCGAGCAGCCACTGGAGGGTATAGAGGTTGGCTATCTCGGATATCACATAAACTGCGAGAACCACCGCCAGACCGACAACCATCTGCACCGCCCGGGTTCCCTTTATAAGAAGAATAATCCGGTAGATCATAAAGGCGACGAGGGCCACATCCAGCGCATCCAGCAACCAGCGGGTGTTATTTAGAATTTCCTCTAGTTCGCCCATATTCGCCTCGTATCCGCCCCACTTCCGCCCCGATGTCCGTCCTGCCAATCTACTGCCAGGTTTATACGTTAGTGCATACAGCCCATGCCATGTCCAATGCCTGTCTGCTTGGCGCAACATCGTGAACCCGGAAAATCCGCGCCCCATGCGTCAGCCCCACGACGATCGTTGCCAGAGAGCCGGCCAACCGTTGGGAGGTCTGCGGTTGCTTCAACACATGGCCGATAAAACCTTTTCTGGACGTCCCCAGCAGCACCGGATAGCCGAGGGCGGCTATCTCCTGCAGACGCTGAATAAGGGTGAGGTTCCCGCTTACGTTCTTTCCAAATCCTATGCCGGGATCAAGGGCGATCGCTTCGGAAGCGATTCCGGCCGCTTGCGCCCGCACAGCTGAAGCCTTGAGGCTGGAAATAATTTCCGTCATTAAGTCGGTATAGCTGGTGTGTTGCAGCATGACATCCGGACGCGCCGGGGTATGCATGATAAACACCCCTGCCTGGCCCTGGGCCACCACCTGCGCCATGCGCGGATCAAAGGTAAGTCCGCTGATGTCATTTACGAAAGCAGCGCCACCCGCTAAACTCAAGCGCGCCACTTCAGCTTTGCTGGTATCCACCGACACCGGGAGATCAAACTCGCGCTTCAATGCCTCGATCAGGGGCAGAACCCGTTCAAGCTCAGCATCCAAAGCGACTTGTGCCGCTCCGGGCCGGGTGCTTTCCCCCCCGACATCGAAAATATCAACTCCATCTCGCACCTGCTCTGCCGCACGGCGGAGCAAAGCATCCAGGCCGGTGGCTGTGCCACCATCGTGAAAAGAATCGGGGGTGGCGTTGAGGATCCCCATAACACACGGGCGGCTCAGGTCCAGCGTTGCCCCTTTCCCCTTCAACTGCAGCGGTGGACACTCCTGGCGTTCAAGCAGGGTTGTCAGCTGTTGCCCTACTTTCCTGAGGCCAAAGGGCTGCGCCGCCAGACGCCGGGAGAGGGCACGCAGTTGTTTGCGTGTTCCCATCAGCAGTACATCTGAATGGGAAACACTGCAACACACGGTGCCACGCGCCACCGCAGCATCACCTCCGAGGGAGAGCATCTCTTGTTTGAGAATATTGGCAGCACCGCAGAAAACCCGGTGCAGGAGGATATTCAGATGCGCCGCCTTCCCCAGCATGCGCTCAATCCCGCAGGGATCAACGCCGATCATCTCCATTTGAGCGCGTACCTGCTCTGGAGTTGAAACTGACAGTATGCGCATCCGCTCAGGCATCAGTCCGCGGCAGGTGCTTTTTCATCAGTAGAGGCCTGCTCTGGATCTGGCTCGACCTGCGGCTCGACCTGCGGCTCGACCTGCGGCTCGACCTGTGGCTCGACCTGTGGTGCCGGTGGCGGTGTTTGTGCCGGCGCTGGTTTTGCCTCGTCCTGCTTCTTCCGGAGCGGCTCTCCAGCCATAATGCGCTCAATGTCTTTGCTGTCTATCGTCTCGTGTTCGAGTAACTCCTGCGCCATGCGCTCAAGCACTTCCTCATTGTCTTTGATGATCTGGCGGGTGCGTGCATACACTTGCGTTACAATGTTGCGCACCTCGGCATCGATCTCTTCCGCAGTGTTTTCGCTGTAGTTGCGCGTGTGGCCCATCTCTTTACCCAGGAACACTTCACCCTCTTTTTCTCCGAAGGACAGGGTCCCAAGTTTTTCACTCATGCCCCATTCGCACACCATCTTGCGCGCTATATTGGTTACCCGTTCGATATCGTTACTCGCCCCGGTTGTAACACTGTCGAGGAAGTGCTCTTCCGCCGCACGCCCACCCAGAAGCGCGGCCAGCGCACCAAGGAGGTCATCCTTGCTCTGGCTGTAACTCTCCTCTTTGGGCAGATACATGGTGACTCCGAGGGCACGCCCCCGCGGGATGATAGAAACCTTATGCACCGGATCGGATCCCGGAGTTTTAATGGCAACCAGGGCATGTCCGGCTTCGTGGTATGCAGTGATCTTCTTTTCTTTTTCCGTAATCACCATGGAGCGCCGCTCCGCTCCCATCATCACCTTGTCCTTGGCATACTCCAGATCACTCATATATACATGATCCTTATTTCCCCTGGCGGCTAGTAACGCAGCTTCGTTAACCAGATTGGCCAGATCAGCGCCGGAAAACCCGGGAGTACCCTTGGCGACAATTTCCATATCTACCGAATCATCCATGGGCACCTTGCTGGCATGCACCTGCAGAATCTTGGTGCGGCCGCGCACATCAGGACGCGGCACAATCACCTGGCGGTCAAAACGGCCCGGACGCAGCAGTGCCGGATCCAGAACATCGGGCCGGTTGGTCGCCGCAATCAGAATAACACCCTCGTTAGACTCAAACCCATCCATCTCTACCAGCAGCTGGTTCAGGGTCTGTTCGCGCTCATCATGGCCACCGCCTAACCCCGCGCCACGATGGCGACCAACGGCGTCAATCTCATCGATAAAGATGATACACGGGGCATTCTTTTTCCCCTGGGCGAACAGATCACGCACCCGGCTGGCACCTACCCCGACAAACATCTCTACGAAATCGGAACCGGAGATGGTGAAGAAGGGAACACCAGCCTCGCCGGCAATGGAACGAGCCAACAGGGTCTTGCCGGTTCCGGGCGCACCCACAAGCAGAACCCCTTTGGGCAACCGGCCTCCCAAGCGGGTAAACTTTTTGGGATCTTTCAGGAAGGCTACAATCTCTTCAAGCTCATCTTTAGCTTCATCAACCCCAGCAACGTCTTTGAACGTAACCATCCCCTGGGTGTCCGTGAGCAGGCGGGCCTTGCTCTTGCCAAAACTCATAGCCTTGCCGCCCCCTCCCTGCATTTGCCGCATGAAAAATATCCATACCGCGATAAGCAGGAGAATAGGCCCCCAGGAGACCAGCATTGTCATCCAGAAGCTGCGGTCCTCTTCCGGTTTTGCCTCTATGATCACACCCTTTTGGCGTAGCTGTTGAATCAACTCCGGATCGGAGGGGGCAAAAGTCTTAAAAGGGGTGCCATCTTTGTACGCTCCGCTGATATTGGGCCCCTGCATTACAACTTCCTCGACCCGACCGGCATCCAAGGCATTGACAAACGCTGTATAGCTGATTGATTCCTGCTGGACGCCCTGCTTGGTCATCATATTGAACAGCAGGATCATCACCAGAGAAATCACAAGCCACAAAGCTATGTTTTTATAAAACTGATTCACTTTTCCTCCCCAATTATTAATAGGCCCGATCTAGCTAAAAAACTTTGCGGCCACATAGGTACCAAACATCTAAAAAAATATTTAAAAAACCAACCCGCAAGGTAACACAGCCCCATGGCTTGCTCAATTATATTTTGAGCTGCCCTGGGCTAAAAAGCACCCGCACAACAGCTTGCGTATGGTCTGTGGCGGGTGCCAGGCAGCTGCGCCGAACACCCATTACCCAAAGGATTTCGCCGCTGTCATCACACAGCACCGGAACACGCCGGCGTTGTTCAATTTCAAGCTGTTGTTCTGAAAATATATTTTTAAGTTTTTTCCTCCCATCCATCCCCACACATCTGAGTCGATCACCTGGGCGATTTCCCCGTACATACAGCGGCCACTGGAGTGCAGCAGCAGCAAACTCCGCGCACAACAGTCCCGCTGCAGCTGCTTGCGCAAGAACGACCTCGACGCTGGCATTCTGGGGCAGAAAATACACCCCCGGGCCGTCAATCCGGCAGCAGAAGCTTGGCTGTTCAACCTCAGGCGCGGTGCGGCGGCACACTATCTGGGCATAGCGGCGGGCAATCCAGGCGCCGGGCAGATCAAACTGGATCTGCGGGCGAGGATGGGTAAACATCGATTCGAGCAGGCGCAGATGGACTGATTCAAGTCCGCACAGGTTTCCGCGCACTCGCCCCAGGAGCGCACGCATCACCCTGGTTCTTAGCGCCGGGTGCAATGCGGCCGTCGCATGATAGTCAAGCCGCAGTTCTTCATCCCGTCCATCTTCACAAACCTGCGCAGGGTGCAAGTGCTTTTCAACCTCCTGCGCCCAATATTCTTCTTCCACACTGACCAGCTGCGCCAGCTGCGCCAGCTGTCTTTGTGCGTGTGGATGTACCTCTTCCAGCAAGGGCAAAACCTTATGGCGCACGCGGTTCCGCGTAAACCTGCAATCGGTGTTGGACTCATCGTCGACATAGGTCAGACCATGGTGCTGCAGGTATGTCTCCACCTGGGAACGTTCAACCCTTAACATAGGCCGGACAAAGGGAAGACTCTTCAGGGGGATTCCCCCAAGTCCGGAAACGGAGGTGCCGCGGGCCAGCCGCATAACAAGCGTCTCCGCCTGATCGTTGAGGTGGTGAGCCGTAGCTATGCGCGCCGCACCTGTGCGCTGCGCCGCCACACGTAAAAAACGATAGCGCAGCTCCCGCCCGGCTTCTTCAAGGCCCATTTTCTGTGTGCGCGCATATTCTGGAACATTTTCTGCGCAGAACACTACCGGCACATTAAGGCTGAAGCATAAGCGGGCCACAGCGGCGGCGTCAGCCGCAGCGCGAGGGCGAATCTGGTGATTCATGTGGGCCGCCGCGACACTGAATCCAAGTTGGGGCGCCAGGCGGCAGAGGGCATAAAGCAACGCAGTAGAGTCAGCTCCGCCAGATAGTGCCACTAGCACTCTGGCACGTGCCGGAATCAGCTGTCCATCTTCAATACTTTGTCTGACAATCTTTTCCATCAGCGCAGTTCTGCCTTGAATCAAGAGCTCCGAAACGAGACGTGGGCAACCTGTGAGTGAGGTAACAGCGTAGATAGAAAAAAAGGCCCCCCGGAATGGAGAGGCCTCTTTTTAAATGGTGGCGGTGCAGAGATTCGAACTCCGGACACTGCGGATATGAGCCGCATGCTCTAACCAACTGAGCTACACCGCCGTAATCTTGATTCTGCCATATGTTGCCGACTGGCACTATCTGTCACGCCTCGTCCTGATCACGTCACAGCTTGACCATACTATACTTCTGGCGTTGAATTTTAATGGTAGCGGGGGAAGGATTCGAACCTCCGACCTTCGGGTTATGAGCCCGACGAGCTACCAAGCTGCTCCACCCCGCGTCAAAACGAAGCGCAATGTACTTTTTCGCCACCACGAAGTCAAGCTAAAAAAACATCCTCCTGCCCACAACTTATCAGCTCGTGGAATGTTTTTTCACAAAGCCTTCAATACCAGCCTTCTCCTTCACCTTTTGCTTGAGGGTATCCGCCTCGGCGCGCTTCGCCACGGGTCCGACAAGGACACGAAACCATTGCCCTTTGTCAGCAAGATTAACCTGGTGCACATAAACAGGGAAATCGGCCTTGAGCTTTTGCGCCAGGCGCTGCGCATCCGCAGCGCGCCGGAAAGCCGCTATCTGCACGACATAACCTTCCCCATTATCCCCTTTTACTGCAACTTTTGAGGCAGACGAGGCCGTCGCGACCACCGCTTTCTCCTCAGCTTTCACCGCAGAGGGCGAAGCGTCCGAACTCAGCGCATCTGCAGCAGAAGCGGCGCCTGCACCTGACTTTTGTCGCAGGTTGATCCCACTGCCCAGAGGAGTTTCCCGCGCTACCGGCTTTTCGATCAGTGCTGCCTCTACCGCAGCAGCCACTCTCGCGGCGGCAGCCTCTCTGTTGGCGCCATCCACCCCTTCAGTCTGTGCCGCAACTTTGCCCCCCGCTGCGGCCTCTTGAACTTCCGGCTTAAGCGCCTGGACATCTTCAGTCTGCCCAGCAGGGCTAATCCGTACAGGTGCCGGGGTTGGCGTAGACATGCCAGCAGACGCAGCGCTTGCAGGTTGCCCTTTTTCATTTTGCGCCTTCAAGCCCGAACTGCCCACCATCACTCCGAGGGCAAAACAGGCCAGGCACAGAAGCAGCACCATGGAAGTCAGTACCATTAATTTTCGGCGCCCGCTATTCCGCGGCGCGTGCTTATATTCTGCCTGAGTCATCCCTATATCCCCCCTTTATCCCCGCACAGGATCACATCTGCTCCGGAGCACTCACTCCCAGCACTCGCAACGCATTCGCAAGCACGATCTTAACGGCATCAACCAGGTATAGGCGTGCTTGCGTCACTGCGGCACTTTCGACAATCACCCGATGCTGATTATAGTAGCTGTGGAACTTTGCTGCAAGTTCCTGCAGGTAAAAGGTTATACGATGGGGCTCATAATGCAGCGCAGCCGCTTCGATTATCTGCGGATAGTGGTACAACATTTTCGCCAGCGTCAGCTCCTCCTCCAGGGTCAGCAAGGAGAGGTCCACCGCCTGCCCACAGGGCAGAGGAATCCCCCCCGCCACGGCCTTGCGTTTGATGCTGCAAACCCGCGCGTGCGCATACTGAACATAAAATACCGGATTCTCGTTGTTCTGCTGTTTGGCAAGTTCGAGGTCAAAGTCAAGCTGACTGTCAGAGCGGCGCGTAAGGAAGAAAAAACGGCAGGCATCTTTACCCACCTCATCCAGCACTTCACGCAAGGTTACAAAGGTGCCTCCACGCGTGCTCATCGCCACCGGCTCTGTCCCCCGCAACAGATTAACCAGCTGCACCAGAATAATATGCAGACGTTCCGGCTCCTCCCCGAGAGCAGCCAACATCGCTTTCATGCGGGGCACGTAACCATGATGATCGGCACCCCACACATCGATTACGGTGTCAAAACCGCGCGCAAACTTTTCCTGATGGTAGGCAATATCCGACGCAAAATAGGTAGTTGCACCATTTGCGCGCACCAGCACCCGATCTTTGTCATCTCCGAATTCGGTAGTCCGCAGCCACAGAGCACCGCCCTCAGCGTACGTATGCCCTCTGTCGCTCAAAATCTTAATTCCACTACTGACCAGATCGCGGTCATACAGGCTCTGCTCACTGTACCAGTTGTCGAAACAGATGCCGAAACTG
The DNA here is from genome assembly GCA_964444945.1 of uncultured Desulfuromonas sp. GTDB lineage: Bacteria > Desulfobacterota > Desulfuromonadia > Desulfuromonadales > Desulfuromonadaceae > JAIVHC01. The sequence goes on along the minus strand of CAYUJC010000012.1, from coordinate 35,145 downwards.
TTCAGGTCCTGATCAATGCCGGCACGTATCTTTTCAGCCCCGGACCGGGCACAGTAGCGCACCGCCTCCTGTTCATCCTGCTGCTGCAGCACTTCACCCTTTTCCTCCATGATTTCACGGGCGATGGCGGCAATATAATCTCCCTGATAGCAATCGGACGGAAATTCAACCTCTCTGCCCTGCAGTTCAAGATAGCGCAGGTATACAGACCGCCCCAGGGTGTCCATCTGATTACCGGCATCGTTGATATAGTATTCGCGTTGTACCACATACCCAGCTTCCTGCAGAACGGAAGCAACAGCGTCCCCAGTGGCTGCGCCACGCCCATGCCCGATGTGCAGCGGCCCGGTCGGATTGGCACTGACAAATTCAACCTGAACCTTCTTCCCGACTCCAATTGAGCATGTACCATACCGCTGTCCCTGTGCATAGACCGCGTCGAGGGTGGCAAACCAACTGGATGAAGTCAGAAAAAAATTTATGAAACCCGGCCCTGCAATCTCAACCCTGCTCCACATGGCCGGTGCGGAACTTAGCTGTTCCACTAAAATTTCAGCAATTTTTCGCGGTGCCATCCTCTCTGCTTTAGCCAGCATCATGGCAAGATTAACGGCAAAGTCCCCGTGTTCCGTATGGTTGGGCACCTCTACGGCAAAGTCCGGGAACATTTCACTTTTAAGGGTTTTAGTGGCATAACATGCCTGCAGTGCTTGGGTAACAGCTTGTTTAAGGGTTGCTTCCATTCTACAAAATATCCTTATCCACGAAAAAGACCGCGAAACCACCGTGCCACGTGCTTTAATTCCAAAAACACCAATGGCAAACAGCGGAAATGGTACAAAAAAAGGGATCACTATGATCCCTGACCTACACCCATTTCCTGTTCTAACCTAACTGCTGCAGTTTATAGCGTTTCCGCGCAACAATCAACGCTGTGTTTCTTTAAATTGATATACCGTTTCACCATCGCGCACCAGACTGAGAGTTCCGCGCGCCACCTGCTCAATGTAGCTGTCATCGTGCTGCAACGCATACAACTCCGCTTCCAGGCGCTCATTTTTACGCACAAGTTCATTTTTACTTTCTAGCAGCGCGGACTTATGCTCTATCACCTCAAACAATTTAAGGACCCCATTATCTCCAAGGACCGAAAACGTCAGAAAGCTCAGCCCCAGGATAGCCAGGACGACAGCTCTGCGCGGAGCTTTGTCTGCTGCATTTTTCTTGTTCTGTTTTTCTGCCCTGCTCTGTCCCTCTGCCATTTGCGGTAATGCCCTTTTGTCTTGGTGTGGTTTGGTTACAGCCTATCCGACTGCACTCACAACTCAACTTTTTATTTACCTTTGGGATGAAAATTTCAGCGCCAAAACAGACAGGCCACGCCCCAAACTTAAATTCAATGCTGCCCGGTATTGGTTCAGAGGAGAGGAGCCAATCCGCACGCTGGAAATTTTCTCCCGGACTTCCGCGCGCCTGCGGGGCTTTTCATTGTATAGCTAGGATAATAAAACTGTGCTAGAGTTGCACTTGGTTTTTTTAAAAGCAAAAAAAAAGTACCACACTGGTTAATGAGATTGCAACTCAAGTCCGCTATGTCCGGTTAAGATGCCATATTTTGAGCTCAGCCCCAGACCATCCTGAACTTGACATATCTCTTTTTCGTTCATCTGATAACTTCTTCAAAACAGTTAACACTCTTAAACCTTCAAGAACTGGTGCTAAACAACGCCAGCAAATCTGCCACTTTCATCCTTCCTCAAGCAATGCAGGCCAGCACATGGGAAACAGCGCTAATCCTACCACGCATAACAATACCCGCATAAAATTCGATAGCACCAACCCGCCGCGATATGTTGTAATCATGCACAATGATGATTACACTACTATGGAATTTGTGGTGAGTGTGCTTGAGAATGTATTTCATAAATCTAACGCAGAAGCCATGCATATCATGCTGGCCATTCACACTAAAGGGCAGGCTGCGTGCGGCAATTATCCATTTGAAATAGCGGAAACGAAGGTTGAAACGGTGCATCGCATGGCGAAAAAAGCCGGTTTCCCCCTTCGTTGCAGTATTCAGCCGGGATAAACAGGCCCCCCAGACAAAACCAAGGGAATGAAAATAAATTGACTTTCAGCAATGAAGTACAAGTAGTTTTTTCTCTGGCGGTACAGGAAGCGCAGAAACGTCAGCACGAGTATCTGACTACTGAGCACTTGCTCTACGCCCTGCTGTTCAGTGATGAGGCACAGCATCTGCTCCACAGCTGCGGCGCAGATGTGGATGATCTGCGCCAGGCGGTAAGCACCTATCTATCCAGCGAGGTGGAGAGCGTCCCGACTGAGGATGAGGATTATGTGCCGCAGCAATCCATCGCCATCCAGCGTATCTTGCAACACACGGTGACTCACTGCGCCGCTGCAGGGCGCAATGCAGTACAAATCGGAGATATCCTTGCCGGCATAACCAACGAGAAAAAAAGCTACGCGACCCAACTTCTTAAAACACATGGCATACAACGGCTCGATATCCTTCAAGTTATATCCCACGGCAGTTCTGCAGCGCCTGACTCGGCAGCGCCAGAAACCGGCACCGACACCGCAGATACGGCGAAGGGAAAAAGTAACGCCAGCGCGCTGGAGAGTTTCGCCATCGACCTGCGCGCCAGAGCGCAGAAGGAAGATATCGACCCCTTAGTCGGGCGTACCCCTGAGTTGGAACGGATGGTGCAAATCCTGTGTCGCAGACGCAAAAACAACCCCATTCTGGTAGGCGAACCCGGCACAGGCAAGACTGCTATTGCAGAAGGGTTAGCCGTATTGCTCGAGTCTGACCAGATCCCCGCAATGCTGCACAATGCTCGAATCTACGCCCTGGATATGGGCAGCCTTTTGGCTGGAACAAAATATCGGGGAGACTTTGAAGAGCGTTTAAAGCAGGTTATACGTGAGCTCGACGCGTTGGAGCTGCCGATCTTGTTCATAGACGAAATCCATACCATTATCGGCGCCGGGGCCACCAGCGGCGGCAGCCTGGATGTCTCTAACATCCTCAAGCCCATGTTGGCCGGAGGCAAAATCCGCTGCATCGGGGCCACGACCTATGATGAATATAAACGCCTATTTGATAAAGATCGTGCCCTGTCGCGCAGATTTCAGAAGATCGACGTGCGTGAGCCAACCATCGAAGAAACCATCCTTATTCTGCAGGGGCTAAAATCCAAGTACGAAGAATTCCACGCAGTAACATTCCCCGTTCCGGTGCTGGAGACCATAGCTGAACTGGCCAAGCGTCACTTGCACCATCGCCACCTGCCCGATTCGGCCATTGATCTGCTGGATGAAATTGGTGCCAGGCTCCACACTGGTGTCACGCGGCGGCATAAGGCCACAATTTGCGACGTGGAACAGGTTATTGCCTCCATGGCGCAAATTCCCGTGCGCTCGGTGGCACAGGATGACCGCCACAATCTGGCGCGCCTTGAAAGTCGACTGCAGAAAAAAGTGTTCGGCCAGGATGCCGCAATCAAGCAGGTGGTACAAGCAGTGCTGCGCGCCCGGGCTGGGCTGGGCCACCCCGACCACCCCATGGGCTCCTTTTTATTCGCGGGTCCAACCGGAGTTGGCAAAACCGAGATCGCGAAACAGCTCGCTGCGCAGATGGGGATTGCATTCATCCGTTTTGATATGAGCGAATACATGGAAAAACATGCGGTTGCACGCCTCATAGGTGCGCCGCCGGGTTATGTCGGCTATGAGCAGGGAGGATTATTGACGGACGCCCTCAACAAAACCCCTCACTGCGTTTTGCTGCTGGACGAAATCGAAAAAGCCCATCCGGAGCTTATTAACGTCCTGCTGCAGATCATGGATAATGGTACCCTCACCGATAACAACGGCAAAAGCGCCAGCTTCAGAGACTGTATCCTTGTGATGACAAGCAATGCCGGAGCCCGGGAGATGAGCAAGAATCCCATAGGTTTCACCCCAGGTGCAGGCAAAAGCCCCGCTGCTGCTCTATCGAGATTTTTCTCACCGGAATTTCGCAACCGCCTGGATGCCATTGTGACATTCTCCTCCCTTGAGCCGGAGCATGTAAGGCGGGTGGTTGATAAGTTCATAGACGAGGTCAAAGAGCGCCTGGAGGACAAAAACATCCTTTTGGTGGTAAGTAAAAGTGCGCGTACCTATCTGGCCCGCCATGGATTTGACAGCCACTATGGTGCACGCCCCTTAAGCCGCCTGATTCAGGAACAGATCAGCAACCCCTTGGCTAATGCTATTTTGTTCGGGGAGTTAAAACACGGCGGCACCGTGAAAATCGGGTGTCGCAACGACACCTTAACCTTCAACTTCGCCGCGGCAACTAAACAGGGGCAAAAACGGAGCTGAAATGCCCATTTTTGCCCTGAGCCGGGAGCTCTCTTTCCCCCCGACATCTCTGGCGCAGAGCAACGGCTTGCTTGCAGTGGGTGGGGACCTCAGCCCTGCCCGCCTGCTGCTGGCCTACACCCACGGCATATTCCCCTGGAACGACCCGGCGGAACCGCTGCTGTGGTGGGCACCACCGCAACGCTGTGTCCTGTTCCCGGCTGAAATACACTTAAGCCGCAGCCTGAAAAAAACTCTGCGCCAGAAATCATACCGCGTAACCTTCGATGCAGATTTCAGACAGTGCATGGAACTTTGCGCCCACACCGGAGACCGGGCCGGCGGCACCTGGATAAGTCCGGCAATGCTGGATGCCTACACGGCGCTGCATACGCTTGGGTTTGCCCACAGTGTAGAATGCTGGGATGGAGACGCAATGGTTGGTGGGCTGTACGGGCTGGCTCTGGGCACCTGCTTTTGTGGCGAGTCCATGTTTCACCGGCGGCGTGATGCATCTAAGGTTGCGCTTGCGGCTCTCACGGCGCATCTGCTCCAGCATCACTACAGGGTGATCGACTGCCAGCTACCCACCGCCCACCTGCATTCCCTCGGAGCTCGAAACATAACCCGGAAGAATTTCGAACAACTGCTCCGTTCTTGCGCCATGGTAACAGAGGGGAGATTCAACCGCGGCGCATTTGGCACAAAACCGGAAGATCTTCCCTAGACAGTACAATGCTCTTAGAGTTACCGCCCCGATCCGGCGTTGGTATGCACCTTATATATCCACCAGTAGCAGATCCCGACACACAGCCCACCCCCGACCAGATTCCCCAACGTGACACTGATGAGGTTGTTCTGCCACATATTGGCCCAATTGAGCTGCGCCAACAGCGCAGGGTCGAGATCGCACATGCTCTGAACCGTTTCACGTTGCGCAGCAAATATGCCAGCGGGGATAAAATACATATTGGCAATGGCGTGTTCAAACCCGGAGGCGACAAAGGCCATAATCGGGAAAAAGATCGCCAACACCTTGCCGGCAATATCCTGCGCCGCCATAGCCTGCACTATCGCCAGGCACACCAGCCAGTTACACGCCAGCGCCCGAAAAAAATAGGCTAGATTGTGCCCGGAGCTCTGCTCCACCTTGGCAACGGCAATCTGCACCGCCTTTACCCCGAATTCTCCGTCGAGTATTCCGGTCTGACTGGCAATCATCCAGGCCAGAAATACCGCACCCACCAGATTACCCAGATAAACCCAGCACCAGTTCTGCAACATCTGCCCTATGCTGATTTTACGTTCGAGCACTGCCGCACTCATAAGGGTGTTGCCGGTCCACAACTCGGAGCCGGGTATGATCACCAGCATCAATCCCAGGCTGAAGACCGCCCCGACGCTGAACTGCTTCAACCCGACCCAGGCAAAATCACCCGTAGCGACAACCGTCGCCAGATGGGCCGCAAAGCCAATGTACGCGCCCGCTAGAACCCCAAGGAGTAGTGTCGTCTGCACCGGGCAGCGCACTTTTGCGTGCCCCCACGCAACAACCTGCTCCGCCAGTTCCGCCGGAGTAAGAAAGTTTTTCATATCACAGAGTATTCTTTTTATATCTGGCGTTATGCTGAGCCTGCTCACGCATCAGGCGCTTAACTTCGTCTGCACTGAGGATCCCCTGTTCCACAAAATACTGCGCAAAGGGCTGCTGGCAGCGCTGCTGGTAACGCAACAGAACCTGAACCTGAAACGGGGTGAGATAGCCATAGCACACCGCGCGTGCACCGAAGCGCCCCCGGAAAGACCCTTGCTGCATGAGAAGCTGAATATCACCTTCTTTAAGCCAGCCCCAGCGGATGGCCAAATCGCCAAGGACGGGGCGCTGGCGCCGTTGCCACACCAGCGCTTCTATCATCTCGGGGTAGGTGATAACACCCCGGTGGTACAGGTATAACCCCGCCTCAAGGTAGCGCTGGGGCAGGAAAAAGCTGTCCGGTCTATCAGCAGGAGGCTCTTCTGGCTGCTGCCCGTTAGAATTGGAGCTGAAGGTGGTGTCCTGGTCGGCAGGGGTCCAGAGGCGTTTTTGTTCACTGGTGCTGAATCGATCCAGCAGTTTATAGGCTTCGTTTACCTCACGAAACAGCTCAGTCTGGCGTTCATATTCATCCGCCGCCACTGCAGCGTGTCGATCAGGATGAACCTGCTTGGCTTTTTGTCTGAAGGCTGATTTTATCCCGCACGGCTGTACATAAAATAAGAAGTCGCGACTGAGCTGCACCTCGGAACCAAACAAAACCCGACAGGCATCCAGCAGTTCATTTTCAGCAAAAAGGGGCATGGCTATTACCGCGTGTAAGGGTTGATGAGGGTGACGGAGGTGAGATGCGAGGCAGTCTCCAGGTTAATGTTAATGCGGTAAAAAAGAAGATGGCGCTAATTGCGCCCTGGGATAGACCCGATTCCGCGGTCGCCACGATTATCATCATCTCCAATCCCCAGACTGCCACCGATTTTTGCGACATGGCCAGCTCCGGTCAAAGCAAAGCTCAGCATAACTTCATGGTTGTCAAGGGTATCCCGATAGCTGACAAAGAAGCTCCAGCACTGTTCCCGGTACTCCAGATGCACTACATTTTCCAGCCGCTCCGATTCCAGCAGATCCAGGCGTTTCTCGTATATCAGATATACCGGTTTGAGCAGATCAAGCTCAACTCTTGCCGCAACATACTCAGAAATATCACGACTATAGCGGTATTCAAGTGCAAGGCTCCGCTCCAGGGCGGCATTGTATGTGGTGCGGGCGTTAAACCTTTCGAGTTCATTCTGGTGCGGATTGTAGGTTGAACCCATATCTATGCTCCAGGAGGAAAGTGGGCGCAGGATCAATTCCCCTTTAATACTGGAAAAACGGTCGTAACCATAAAGCTCTTCCCGATCCCGGCGACTCACCCAGATATCATACTCCTGCGAGAGCTTCAGGTAGACCAGCTCACGGTATATTGGATTGCCCTGACCGTTCTCGAATTTTCCGGTAAGTCTATTTACCAGGGCGTATTCCACCTTGTTTTCATGCTCAACCCGGTCATCGCTATCAAAATAAGGCAAATGGTCCTGCTTTTTTCTGGGGGTAAAGGAATAGATTATTTCAGGTTCTATGCTGTGCTGTATCTTAGTCAGTCCCGTGTCAGCAAGCTCGAAAACCCGTGAAACTCTGGTTGCAAGCCGCGTAGAGAAGTCCCAGTTTTCCGCGTGTTCGTAGCCGTCCTCCTCGGTGGTGTATTTGTCCGCCGAAGTCTGATATATCCGTTGGCGGTATCCTGCCTCCGACTCCAGCTCAAATATCCCCATGGGCATAAAAAAGGCTGCAAGAGAAGGGCGGATGTTGAACCGTGTCCCTGTCAGCCCTTCGCGGCGCCAGAAGTATGTCCCCTCAGAATCAAATTTTGCGTACAAAAAGGTGTCCGCTATACGGGTACGCGTGTAGTTGAGCTGCACTTGGGGCAAACGCTGCAAGGTTGTATCATTATCTGCACCCTCTTCCAGATCCTTGGTGTAGAAAAACCGGGATGTCAGCGCCCACCTGCCCCATACTTTGCTCAACGCTACGGAGGTTGTCACTTCATCTTTATCGTATTCCTCGGCTACGGTGCCAAAATCTTCAAAATAGTCGCGTTCGCTTACGTACTCAGAATCCACGCTGAGGCGCACATCACTTGGCAGCGTTCCCAGATGTTCCCAACGCCATGCGTAACGATCGCTCAGGTCGTCGTAATTAGATGAGCCATAGGTGGATACGTAGTACAGATTAGCAACTCCGGCATTATCCTGGCCGAATATATAGCGGTATTCCAGCCCCGAACCAATGCCCATATCAGAGAAATGATCGAGATATAAGGTCGCGTCCTGATTTATCCCCAGCACTTGATAATAGGCCAGAGACAACTGCATACCACGCTTGCTGGAATACCCTGCCATAGGTAATAAAAAACCCGAACTACGCTTGGTCTTTACCGGATAGGTAACATAGGGCAGATACAGAACGGGCAAATCTTTAAGGTAAAATTTAACATGGTACGCCTGAGCGAAGCCCTCACGGGTCACTTTCAGATTGCGCGCACCGAACTTCCATGCCGGAACCGGCCCCTTGCAGGTAGTGAAAAATCCATTTTCGACCCGGTAGCGTTCTTCCGAGAGTTTTTCTATCTCGGTACCGCTGAGGCGGAAATCATAGGTTGAGATAAAACCGCCACCGTTGTGCACGACACCGGTGGCGGTATTCATATTAACCTGCATTTGCTCGCCGTACATATAGCCATCCGGATCGCTTAGCAACACATGTCCGGCGGCATCGGCAGCGCCCGTGGCAGGAGCATATCGGACAGAATCTGCCTGCAGTTCTATATTTTCCTGTTCTATATACACATTGCCGGTGGCGGTATACTCTCCGGAAGCAGCATCACGTTCGAGGGTATCAGCCTGCAGCGATACCGGGGCAGAATCGTCATAACCTGCGGCACTGGCCTGCGTGCTCCAACTGGTAGCGACAGGATTCCAGAACCAGAGCAACAATGCCACGCACACGAATACAGTAAATTTCAGTACGGGCATCAAGTTCCCCACGAATATGCATGTAAAATTCGGCGCGCTTGCGCCACTAAAAACAACGATCCCGCCACCAGTACAATTTCGTCTGCGCGGCAACTGTTAACCGCGCAGAGCAAAGCGTGTTCGATACGGCTGAACGCTTCGGCTTCAAGCTCGTGGCTCCGCGCAATCTGTGCAAGTTCGATGGGTGCCCAGGCCGCTTCAACCGGGGGGGCAACCGCATAAAGTTTTCTGGCACGCCCGCGCAGCAGCGTCACCATATGTTCTGCGGCCTTATCGTGCTTGAAGCCACCTACCCAGTGGACCGATTGCACCCCGAGTTCTTCCAGGTAATGGTGCAAGGCGGTCATTCCGGCCGCGTTATGTGCACCATCGAGCAGAACTCGGCCCGGCAGGGCAGCAGAACTTGAGGGGCCCAGCCATTCCAAGCGTCCGGGCCAGCGCACCTGTGCAGCGGCTGCAGCAACGGCGGTCGGCACTATATGCACTCCGCAGCGCTCCATCAGCTCCACTGCCATGAGTGCGACCGCCAGATTTTCGCCCTGATGGCGCCCTGGCAGGGAGCAGCGCATCTCCGGCCAGACTCGCTGCGGGGTCATTATGTTAAAATCAAGGCCCGCATGCAGATCCCCGCGAACCTGCGCTACCCGATAATCTGCCCCGTAACGGTAACAGGGCGCATTGCTCCGCCTGGCCATATTCTGCAGTTGTGCTTCGATTTCCGGTTCCTGTGGCGCCAGCACCACCGGAACTCCTTCCTTGATAATGCCCCCTTTTTCGGCGGCAATGTCGGCAAGGGTTGGCCCCAGATAGCCTGCATGGTCATAGCCGATCGCGGTAATGATGCTCAAGGCCGGCTGTACTACATTGGTAGCATCCAGGCGCCCACCCATCCCTGTTTCGAGCACGACCAGATCAACCTCCTGGCGGGCAAAATAAAGCATGGCCATGGCGGTGGTAAGTTCAAAAAAGGTTGGCTGCATATCTGCTGCTACACTGCGCAACTCTGCCGCAAGATGGGCGACTGTCGCGGTGGGGATAAGCTCATCGCCTATGCGGATACGTTCGTTGAAGCATTCCAGATGAGGAGAAGTATATACCCCGACCCGATATCCGCAGGCAGTGTAAACCTGCCCGAGAAAAGAACATACGGAGCCTTTGCCGTTAGTTCCTGCTACATGAATTACCGGATAGCGCCTGTGGGGGTCACCCACCCGCTGCAGCAGGGTGTGTATATTATCCAGCCCGAGTTTAATCCCAAACATCCCCAGGCTGTGCAGATAATTCAGGGCAGCGTCATTACTCATGTACGCGTCACTCTAAGCAGATGTGAAAATGCGCAGCACTTGGGCAAGACGCTCTTTCATCTCCTCGCGCCGCACAATCATATCCACCATGCCATGTTCGAGCAGATACTCAGAACGCTGAAATCCGTGGGGAAGTTTCTGCCGAATGGTCTGCTCAATGACCCGCGGCCCGGCAAAACCTATAAGAGCCCGAGGTTCAGTCATATTTATATCGCCGAGCATGGCAAAGCTTGCGGTTACCCCCCCGGTAGTGGGATCGGTCAAAACGGAAACGAACGGGATTCCGGCTTCCTTGAGCTTTGCCAGCGCAGCGCTGGTCTTGGCCATCTGCATCAACGACAGGATGCTCTCCTGCATTCGGGCACCACCAGAACAGGAGAATATGATTACCGGTACTCGGTTTTCCAGTCCCTTCTCGATAGCGCGGGTGATTTTTTCTCCCACTACAGAACCCATACTGCCACCCATGAAGCTGAAATCAAACACCGACACCACCACAGGCAGCCCTTCTATAGTCCCCTCGCCGCAAATAACCGCGTCGCCACCGCCGGACTTCGCCAGCGCGGTTTTGATCCGATCCTTATATTTTTTACTGTCTTTAAAATCGAGAAAATCCGTTGATTCAATATCTGCATCCATCTCCACGAAGGATTCTTTATCCAGCACCAGGTTGATGCGGTCGCGGGCACTGATGCGGAAATGATAATCGCATTTGGGGCACACATTGAGATTGCGCTCTATCTCCTTCGCGTAGATGATCTCAGCGCAGTTTTGACATTTAACCCACAGCCCCTCCGGCATCTGGACTGTTTTCTTTTCTACCGCTTTTATCGGTGCCTTTGATTTCTTAAACCACGCCATGACGCATCCTCACTATATAAGTAAAATATGGGTTAACTATGGATTAAATATGGGCTTTGCGATTTCCAGCTTGCTGTATCCCCTGCCTGAGCTCTTTTGTAAATGCGCTGATCCGTGGTAGCAGCTCTGGGGTGCCAGCATAGGCATGAATAATTTTCACCAGTGCGCTGCCAACCACTACGGCGTCGGCAAAAAATGCCACCTGGCGCGCATCGGCGGCGGTGGTTACCCCAAATCCCACCGCGACAGGAACAGGGCTGACATCACGCGTCCGCTTGACCAGCTGCGCTATGGCTTCGGTATCTATTGCGGTGGTCCCCGTGACTCCGGTTATGGAGACGTAATACACAAATCCTTTGGCGCTACTGAGTAGCTGCGTTGCGCGCGCCTCTGGCGTTGTAGGAGCTATCAGGGTTATGGCATGGATAGAATGCGGATCGAGGTATTGCCTGATCTCACTCTGATGTTCAAACGGTACGTCAACGAGCAGAACTCCATCAACGCCAGCCTGCGCGGCACGTGCAGCAAAACGTTCCACCCCATATATGAAAACAGGGTTGTAATACCCCATCAAAACCACCGGGGTATCTGTGTCTGCTTCCCAACTGGCTGATCCCTGCCTGAAACGTTCCACCATATCCAGCACTTTATCCAGAGTGGCTCCCGCATTCAGCGCACGTTCAGATGCCGCCTGAATAGTGGGGCCATCCGCCGCCGGATCAGAAAAAGGGGTTCCGAGTTCGATGATATCCGCCCCGGCCGCCACCAGTGTGTGCATGATCTCAAGGGTGGTGTCCATATCCGGATCGCCGGCGGTTATAAACGGAATCAAGCCAGCCCGACCCTCCTGCTGGAGGTTATCGAACGTTGTTTCAATGCGTCCCATGTTTACCCTGCCCGCTGTGCCCTTACCCCCTGTGCAATACAGCAACACGGTAGCAACAGCTTTGTCAAAACAATCTCTATAAAGAAGGTTGGCGCACAAGTCTAATGTATTGCCTGCGCAGCTTTCAACCGCTTTTTTACGTTAACGCAAAAACCACCCCGCCTGCTGGCAAAAGCAGCACATGTCATGCTTCTGTCTGGAGCAGCTCGTGGACCCTGGCGGTAAGATCAAGAAACATCCGGGCTGTCATGCGCCCGGTCTGAACATTGTAGCGGCTGGTATGGTAACAGGGGACAAGCCACTGGGACGCGCCGATAAGGTATGCCTCTCCATGCACAAATGGATAATCGGCCAGACGTTGTACCAACCCCTGCGTTTTGAAAAAGTGCAACAAACTGATGAAGGCACCTCTGCCAAGGGCGATAATCACCTTCACTTCGTGGAGCGCAATCCACTCCTGCAGCATCCATGCTCTGCAGGCCGCAAATTCAGCCGCGGTGGGCTTGTTGCCCGGCGGCAGGCATTTAACCGCGTTGCTGATGTACAGGTTGTGTAGCTCCAACCCATCATCAGCTGCTATCTCAGCGCCCACGGCGGAACAGAATCCGGCCTGATGCAGCAGCGGATACATGAAATCCCCGGCACCGTCGCCGGTAAAAGGGCGGCCGGTGCGGTTGGCTCCATGCGCTCCGGGTGCCAGCCCTACAAGCCACACCTGCGCATCTACCGGCCCAAAACCGGGTACCGGTCGATTCCAGTAATCTTGTGCACTGAATCCTTTTTTCGGCTTCAACTGCGCCATAAAGTCATGCAGGCGTTCACAGCGCGTACACGCGGTCAAACCGGGCAACACCTGCGCAGCAATCATTTTTTCGGGTCTTTGCCCGGATCCTTGCTTGAATCTCTGGCCGCGCTTTTTCTACGGAGCCCCGGAGCGGGCTTGCTTCTGCTTCCAGCTCCCCTGCCCCTTGGATCTCTGGACTTACTCCCCATCCCTTTTTTCCCTTGCGGTACCGGGGCAGGACGTCTTTTTTGCGGCCGCGGGCGTTTGAAGTCCCAGCAGAACATCTCTTCTGTGGGAACATCGTGAGGAATTTTGTTCCCAATACAGTCCTCAATAGCAGGCAGATTGTACACAAGTTCCTCATCGGCAAACATGATCGCCAGCCCGGATGCTCCGGCGCGGGCGGTGCGCCCGATGCGGTGCACATAATCTTCGGGGTCCTGGGGCACGTCATAATTAACCACATGGGTAACATCATCAATATGGATACCGCGTGACGCCACGTCAGTGGCCACGAGGACATCCACCCTGCCGTCCTTGAAATTCTGCAGTATCTGCATCCGCTTGGGTTGCGACAGATCGCCAGAAATAAGCGCCGCCTTGTGTCCGTTTTCCCTGAGGACACTGGTAACATATTCTGTCTCGCGCTTGGTGTTGGCAAATACCATGACCCTTCCACCAGCCATCTGCCCTTTAAGCAGTCCAAGCAGCAACGGAATTTTCTCTGACCGCCCGACGTGATACACCAGCTGCCCTATTGCGGTACTGGCCAAATGCTCCGGTTCAATCTGTATTTTGACCGGTGCATTCATAAAATCGTAGGCCAACTCCATAACCCTGGGTGAGAGCGTCGCGGAATACAGCATGGTCTGACGCTGATCGTATGGAGGCAGCCGTCGCAGAATGAAACGCAGGTCTTTGATAAACCCCATATCGAACATGCGATCGGCTTCATCGATAACCAGGATCTCAATCTTACTGAAATTGAAAACCTGCTGCTTGGCGTAATCGATCAGGCGCCCTGGGGTAGCGACAATAACATCCACCCCGGCGGCAAGAGCTTGGCGCTGTTTATCGTAGTCTATCCCGCCGTATACGGCCTTCATGGTTATGGGACTATCTGCGGTCAGCCCTTCAGCGTCGCTGGCTATCTGCGCTACAAGTTCACGTGTAGGCGCAATTACCAACGCACGTGGCTGCCGTCCAGCCTTGCTGGAACCGCGCATGAGGCGGGTATAGATGGAGATGATAAACGCCGCCGTTTTACCGGTTCCGGTCTGGGCCTGGGCCGCAATATCCTTTCCCTCCAGAGCCAGAGGTATTGCTTGTTCCTGCACATCGGTCAGTTCGGTAAAGCCTTGGGCCGCTATCCCGCGGCGCAGTTGTTCAGGTATATCCAATTCTTCGAAACGCATCTATCCCCCTTATAGGTTGACACCAAAGGCGTCAGCCACCGTATGCATATCCTTGTCTCCACGTCCGGATAAACACACAACTATGCTTTGATCTTTTTTCATCTGTGGAGCCATTTTAGCTACTTGGGCAATAGCGTGGGCACTCTCAAGAGCGGGGATTATCCCCTCCAGCTCACTTAATAATTTAAAGCCAGCGAGCGCTTCCGTATCGGTAACAGATACGTATTCCGCCCGTTTCAGTTCGTGAAGCAATGCGTGCTCCGGCCCCACGCCGGGATAATCAAGCCCAGCGGAGATAGAGTGTGCATGGTTTATCTGCCCTTCTTTATTCTGCAGCAAGAAAGTCTTGTTGCCATGCAGCACTCCGATGCTGCCAGCACAGATGCTGGCCGCGTGTTTACCGCTCTCGATTCCGTACCCGGCGGCTTCTACTCCCACCATGCGCACCTGCGGGTCATCCACAAAAGGATAAAACAACCCCATGGCATTGGAGCCACCACCAATACAGGCCAGCAGGAGATCGGGCAGAGATCCGGTTTGCTGCAGCAGCTGTTCTCTGGTCTCACGCCCGATAACCGCCTGGAAATCGCGCACCATCTTCGGGTACGGGTGTGGACCGGCAACGGTGCCAATTACATAAAAAGTGTCGCGCACGCTGGCGACCCAGTAACGCAGTGCATCGTTCATGGCGTCCTTCAGGGTCGCCGTACCACTACTGACCGGATGCACCTCTGCGCCCAACAGCTTCATGCGAAACACGTTGAGTGACTGACGCCGGATATCCTCTTCCCCCATGAATACGTCACACTGCAGGCCAAACCGCGCTGCCACCGTAGCTGTAGCTACTCCGTGCTGTCCTGCGCCGGTCTCGGCGATAACCTTACTTTTGCCCATGCGCCGCGCCAGGAGAATCTGGCCGACGGTATTGTTAACTTTGTGGGCACCGGTATGGTTCAGGTCCTCCCGTTTGAGATAAATCTGCGCACCACCCAGGTGCGCGCTTAAACGTTCGGCATGATACAACGGATTGGGGCGACCGACATAGTTCTGCAGATAATAGTGCAGCTCCTGTGCAAACGCTGGATCAGCGCAGGCCGCCGCGTAACCTTTTTCTAGTTCGAGCAACGCGGGCATCAGGGTTTCTGCCACATAGCGCCCGCCAAAACGACCAAAATTCCCATATGTGTCGGGATATGTATACATCAATACTCTCCTGTCAAACCTCCAGTGTCCTGAAACGCATACGCCCGTGGCACCCAAACTAATGTTATTGCCCGATTCCCTGCAGGGACACAGCATCTGCCATATCAGCGCGCCGTCGCTTATCCAGCAGGTGCTCAGACGGGACCATGCCCGCACTGGACCGCGTTGACAAATGCACGCATCTTCTGCACATCTTTAATCCCAGCACTGCGTTCAACCCCACTGGATACATCCACAGCATAGGGGGAGACCTGCTGAATAGCAACGCCTACGTTATCCGGGGTCAACCCCCCCGCCAGAACGACACACTGCTCGCGGGCAAGCTGCGCCGCCAGTTCCCACGCTGCACAAGTGCCTGTGCCTCCGTAAACATCCTGCACCCAGGCATCCACCAAAAATGCCTCCACGCCGGCGGCGCGATACGCCCGACATTGTAAAAAATTAACCCTATCCTTTAAGCGCAGCGCCTTGAGGACGCGGACGCCGGGGATGCGACACTGCGCAGGGGTCTCATCGCCATGCAGCTGTGCCATATCCAGCTTACAGCTGGATATAACCTGCTCAATGTATTCTGGCTCTGCATTGACAAACAGTCCCACCCGGGTAACAAAGGGAGGAATGGCTGCACTTATCTGTCTGGCCTGCTCAGGGGTTACACACCGCTTGCTCCCGGCGTAGAATACCAGACCAAGTGCATCAGCTCCAGAAGCTACTGCGGCACGGGCATCTTGTGGCGAGGTGATACCACAAATCTTGATCCTGACTCGAAGTTGTGGTGCCAAAGCAGCCGCCTCGGCCCTACACAGATCAGCCTTCACATCACTGCCCGACGCCGCGCAGCTCACGCAGTTTAGCCTTGTAGTCAGGTTCACGCATCAGGCTCTCCCCGACCAGAAAAGCATCAGCGCCGAAATGCTGCAGCGTTTCAATATCGGCTCTGGTGTTGATGCCACTTTCCGACACCACCAGCCTGGTGCCGGGAATAAGCGGAATCAGGCGCTCGGTGACCCCGATATCCGTTACAAAAGATTTCAAGCACCGGTTATTGATTCCCACCAGGGTGCAGGGAGTGCGCAGCACCGCCTCAAGTTCCGCCTCGTTATGCACCTCCATGAGTATATCCAGTCCTAACTCGCGGGCGAGGTTGTAGTAATCTGTCAATTGAGCGGTATCCAGCGCCGCAGCGATCAGAAGAACGGCATCGGCGCCACTGGCCCGTGCTTCGTAAATCTGGTATGGATCTATGATAAAATCTTTGCGCAGCAGAGGGAGGGCGACCTGAAGTGAAATTTTCTCCAGGTTATCCAGGCTGCCGAGGAAAAACGTTGCATCGGTCAACACCGACAAACATGCAGCTCCCGCCTCTTCATACCCCAAAGAAATCTCGACCGGGTCAAAGTCCGCCCGGATCAACCCCTTTGATGGCGAGCCTTTCTTCACTTCAGCGATAATGGCAGTACCTGCATGTGCCACTTGGCGCAGACGTTGTTCAAAGCCACGGCAGTCAGGCCGCCGGGCCCCGCGCTGCTCAAGCTCATGCAGCGGTGTTATCTCTTTCGCCCTGCGTATCTCCTCGGCTTTGTGCGCCAGAATTTTTTCCAGTATCATGTGTTGGTGATCCTTATGAGAGCGGCGAGTTTCTCCCGCGCACTGCCATCATCAATAGCAGCTCGTGCCATCTGTATTCCGGCCTCGATGCTCTCGGCTCTCTGCGCAGCGACGAGGGCATATGCACTATTCAACACCACGATATCGCGTTTCGGGCCCAATTCCCCCGCGAGGATATTTTCTATAATGCTGGCGTTGCATGCTGCATCTCCCCCCCTGATATCCTCCATGGCGCAGAGTTCAAATCCAAGGTGCGTGGGGTCGAGCAGAGAAACTTCAACCTGACCATCCACAATGCTGGCAATGCGGGTTGTGGTTGTCAGGGTTATTTCATCCATTCCATCGAGCCCGTGCACCACAAATCCCCGCCGGCAGCCCAGACGCACCAGAACTTGTGCTATAGGCTCAACCAGGTCTTCCCGGTAGACGCCAAGAACCTGACGGTTGGCCGCAGCTGGATTGGTCAGCGGGCCAAGGGTGTTGAATATGGTTCGAATACCAATTTCGCGCCGGGGGCCGATAGCAAACTTCATCGCCCCGTGCAGCGCTGGAGCGTAGAGAAATCCAACATTGATTTCAGTTACAGCTTTTTCCACCGTAGCGACCGAAACATCGAGATTTACCCCCAGACGTTCCAGAACGTCGGCACTGCCACACGCAGACGAAACGCTGCGGTTGCCGTGCTTAGCTACCTTAACCCCACAGGCGGCTATAACGATGGCAACCGTAGTGGAGATGTTGAATGTTTTCGTGCCACTGCCACCAGTGCCACACGTATCTATGATAGTCTCGCGTTCGACGTTAATCTCCTCACGGTCGATACCAACACCTGCACCAACTTGAATGGGAGTCGCCCGCGCCCGCATTACCCGCGCCGCGCCGCTGATCTCTTCGACGGTTTCCCCTTTCATACGCAGGGCAGTGATGAATGAAGCTATCTGCGCCGGGGTGGCCTCCCCCCCCATAATCTGATGCATCACCTCAACCATCATCCCTTCACTCAAGTCTTTGCCCTCAACCACCTGAGCTATCGCCTTTTTAATCATGCCTGTACTCCGTAGCATCCGCCAACTTGAGAAAATTCTGTAACAGCTCGTGCCCTGCCTGGGAAATGACAGACTCTGGATGAAACTGTACCCCCCACACTGGCAGCGTGACATGCGCCAGTCCCATTATGGTTCCATCCTGCGTATGCGCTGTCACAATCAGTTCAGGCGGCAGACTCCGTTTCTCAACTACTAAAGAGTGATATCTGGTAGCTTCAATGGGGTTGGGCAGGCCGTGAAACAAATCTGTCTCAAAATGGTAAACCGGGCTGGTTTTACCGTGCATCAGTTCAGACGCGCGCACAATTCGGGCGCCAAAAGCTTGCCCAATTGCCTGGTGCCCCAGACACACGCCCAAAAGGGGAATCCTGCCGGAAAAAGCGCGGACAACCTCCACCGAGATGCCAGCATTATCGGGATCACATGGTCCCGGCGAGATTACCAATTTATCCGGCTTGAGCGTCTCTATACCAACGATATCAATAGCGTCATTCCGATACACTACAACCTCTTCGCCCAGTTCTCCGAAATACTGCACCAGATTATAGGTAAAAGAGTCGTAATTATCAATCATCAGCAGCATCAGACCAATCCCCTGCGTGCCATACGGATAGCCTGCATGCCACCACGTGCCTTGTTGATAGTTTCCTCATACTCCGCTCCAGGGTCCGAATCGGCTACAATCCCGGCCCCAGCCTGCAGAAATATCTTCCCGTCCTGAATCAGCAGAGTCCGAATCGCTATGGCCATATCCATATTTCCGGTATAGGAAAAATACCCAACGGCTCCACCATATATACCGCGGCGCTGAGGCTCCAACTCATCAATTATTTCCATGGCGCGAATTTTAGGCGCGCCACTCAAGGTTCCGGCGGGAAATGTGGCACGCAGGGTATCGAAGGCATTGACTTCGGGCCTGAGCTCACCGCTGATATTGGAAACTATGTGCATCACATGCGAATAACGTTCGATATGTTTAAACGCGCCAACTTCGACAGTGCCTATCCGGCAGATACGCCCCAGATCGTTACGCCCCAGATCAACCAGCATGATATGCTCCGCGACCTCTTTCGGATCAGCGAGCAGTTCATGCTCCAGCGCGCTATCCTCCTGCGGCGTCGCTCCACGGCGACGTGTCCCGGCAATAGGCCGCACATCCACCCTGCTCCCATCCTTGCGCACCAGAACTTCAGGAGAAGCTCCCACTACCACGGTAGTGTCCATGCACAGATAAAACATATATGGCGATGGGTTGATAGTGCGCAAACTCCGGTAGATATCCAAAGGGTCTACATCAGCTTCTCCACTGAAGCACTGGGACAAAACCACCTGTATCACATCGCCACTGCAGACATATTCTTTCGCTTTGCGCACCGCTGCTTCAAATGTCTGGCGCGTAAAATTGGCCTGCAGTTCAGTATCTGCAGCCTGAGGTAACGGTTGCGGGTACTGTAGCGGTGTCCGCAGCCGTCGAGCCAGAGACGTGATTTGCGCACAGGCGGCAGCATAGGTAGAATCAAGATCTACATCAGCCTGCAGATGAGCATTATGGATGATTTTAATTTTATGTTCTTTATTATCGAAGATCAGGAGGGTATCAGAGAAAATAAAACAACTGTCCCATGCATTATGTACTGCAGGGTTCGAGTTAGGAAGTTTTTCGAAAAAACGCACCATATCGTAACTACAATATCCCACCGCCCCTCCGAAAAAGCGGGGTAATGCGGCATTGACGACTGGCTCGTACCGCACAAAAAGGGCTTCGAGTTCACGCAGCGGATCGGAGCAAGTACCAGATCGGTAAACCCTGTCATTCCGCAAAAACTCAAAATATTCTCCACGCGAGCGAAATATACTGGCATCTCCGGAACCGAGAATAGAGTAACGCCCCCACTTTTCGCCACCTTCAACACTTTCAAGTAAATACGCCCATTTCCCCTGCTTGATTTTCATAAATGCAGATACCGGGGTTTCAAGATCAGCGAGCAATTCTGTGTAGACAGGAATAATATTGCCCCTGCCTGCCTGCTGTTTAAACTCTTCTAGGGAAGGAAGGATTTGCATAGCTGTTTCCCCTGGGATTGATCAGATAAAAAAAGGCAAGGGGTAACCCTTGCCTTTTGTTAAACATATGTACATATGAATCACTCAGCCGCTGCGGCCGCTTGATCATGCTCGACAAATTCTATGATAGAAACTGGAGCATTGTCACCCGCACGATTCCCGACTTTCATTATCCGGGTATATCCGCCGTTACGCTCAGCATAACGCGGTGCCAGGCGATCAAACAACTTGGCCACAACCTTTTTATCCTGCACTACAGAAAGGGCCTGGCGGCGTGCGTGCAGATCACCTTTCTTACCCAGGGTTATCATTTTCTCTGCCAGTTTACGCAATTCCTTCGCTCTGGCGTCGGTAGTAGTAATTTTTTCTGCATCTAGCAGAGACGTTACCATATTGCGTAACATAGCCTTGCGATGGCTGCTGTTACGTCCTAAACGTCTGCCGCTTTTATTGTGTCGCATATCAGTTAGTCCCTTCCTGAATCCGCTAAAGAAATCAAATCAAAAGATCAGACCTCTTCGCGCCCCTTCTGTAAAACCTTGAGATATTCAGGATCCGGAAAGTTCTCCAGTTTCATCCCCAATGTCAAACCCATTTCGGCCAGAATATCTTTGATCTCATTCAACGATTTGCGCCCAAAATTCTGAGTTTTGAGCATCTCTGCCTCTGTCTTCTGAACCAGATCTCCAATAAGAGAAATTTCTACGTTTTTAAGACAATTAGCACTTCTCACTGAAAGTTCAAGTTCCTCTACACTCCGGTAGAGATTTTCATTAATTTTATGAACTTCCTCTTCTTCCGGCTCCTCATCGGGGATCTGCGCCTCATCAAAGTTGATGAACATCTGCAGATGCTCTTTGAGAATTTTTGCCGCGTACGCTATGGAATCCTCCGGCAGCACACTGCCATCTGTCCACACTTCCAGGATCAGCTTATCATAGTCGGTTATCTGCCCTACGCGCGCATTGGTTACCGCATAACTTACCTTGGTTATGGGGGAATATATTGCATCAATAGGGATGGTGCCCACGGGAGATTTCTCATCACGGTTTTTGTCCGCAGTAACATATCCCTTACCCATGGTGACAACCATATCCATTTCAACATCGGCTTCCTTGACACAGGTAGCGATATGATGCTCAGGGTTCAGGATTACTACATTGGGATCAGTAATGATGTCTCCAGCCGTTATCTCTCCCGCTCCTTTTTTTACAATCCGGACATTCCTGGCTTCGTCTCCTTCAAGGCGAACCAATACCGATTTGAGGTTGAGGATGATATCCGTAACGTCTTCAGTCACTCCCGGGATTGTAGAGAACTCATGCAACACACCTTTTATTCGAACGGATGTAATCGCAGCGCCCTGTAGGGATGACAACAATATCCTGCGCAGAGAGTTTCCAATCGTAGTACCAAACCCACGCTCGAACGGCTCTGCAGTAAATTTACCATAACGCTCAGTCAGGGTAAGACTATCGACCTGTAACTGTCTAGGCTTGATAAGATCTCGCCAGTTCTTATACATGTATCAGCTCCATTGAAAAGGGTTGTCGATTGTAAGAAATGATTTACTTAGAGTAAAGCTCTACAATCAACTGCTCCTCAACAGCTGGGGAGGTGATCTCAGCACGCACTGGTGCTGTCTTAACTGTGCCTTTGAATGCGTCACGTTCGAGTTCAAGCCATGTGGGAATACCACGACGCATAACGGCATCAAGTGCCTCGACAATCTTTTCAACCTTACGGCTCTTTTCTCTAACTTCGATAACATCTCCGGAATCAACCAGAGCCGAAGGGATATTCACCTTGCGCCCATTGACCAGATAGTGGCCATGGCGGACAAACAGTCGAGCCTCGGCTCTGGTTGAAGCCATGCCGAGACGGTATACCATATTGTCGAGACGACGCTCGAGAGTTTCGAGCATATTGTGTCCCGCAATACCCTTCATCGCTTTGGCTTTAGCGAAAACACTGCGAAACTGTTTCTCGCTCAGGCCATAGCAAAAACGTACTTTCTGCTTCTCAAGCAATTGACGTGCATAGTCCGAGGGCTTCCCGCGCCGCGCTGCACCGTGGTCGCCCGGTGGTGTAGGACGGCGTTCCAGCAGACGATCATATTTAGGGTTGCCGTAGATGTTGACGCCAAGTCGACGTACTATTTTCCCTTTAGGTGTAAAATTCTTTGCCATTTATTAATCCTCTAATATCTAGCGTCCGTGTGCCAGTTCATACCGGTTAGACGCGGCGGCGCTTGGGTGGACGACAGCCGTTGTGCGGAATAGGAGTTACATCCTTGATCAAAGTAAGATTCAAGCCAGCCGCCTGCAGAGCTCGCAGAGCAGATTCACGCCCAGAACCAGGTCCTTTAACACACACTTCCACACTGCGAAGGCCATGTTCCTGCGCCTTCTTAGCCGCAGTTTCTGCTGCAACCTGCGCTGCAAAAGGTGTGCTTTTCCTGGACCCTTTAAACCCCATACCGCCTGCAGTTGCCCAAGAGATGACGTTACCGCTGACATCTGCAATCGTTACAATTGTATTATTGAAGGTTGCCTGGATGTGGGCAACACCGTTAACTATATTCTTCTTTACCTTAGCCTTACGTACGACTTTCTTACCGGGCTTAGCCATTATTCCTCCAATTATTTCTTCTTGCCTGCTACAGTTTTGCGGGGCCCTTTACGAGTTCGCGCATTAGTTTTAGTTTTCTGCCCACGCACTGGCAAACCACGGCGATGACGCAAGCCACGATAACAACCAAGATCCATAAGCCGCTTGATATTCATAGAAATCTCACGGCGCAGATCACCTTCAACCTTGTGCTCTGCGTCAATCACTTTCCGGATCAAGCCAACCTCAACTTCGGTGAGATCATCGGAACGTGTATCAGGATTGACTCCTGCCTGAGCTAAGATTTTCTGCGCAGAAGAAAGGCCAACTCCATAAATGTAGGTCAGCGCTACCTCAATACGTTTATTCCTTGGTAAATCTATTCCTGCTATACGTGCCAAAATTTAACCTCCTGACCTAGCCTTGCTTCTGCTTATGCTTCGGATTATCACAAATCACGCGCAAAACACCTTTGCGCTTGATGAGCTTGCACTTGTCACACATTTTCTTAATTGACGCGCGAACCTTCATAACTACCCTCTACCTTTTTATGTATTAAAATTGAACCTATGCCGCTATTTAGCACCCTTAGACACAAGTTAATATCTCATACCCTTCGTCCGTAACTGCCACCGTATGTTCAAAGTGCGCTGACGGTCGTCTATCTTTAGTTATTGCTGTCCAGCCGTCACTAAGAATTTTGACATGTCGGGTTCCTGCATTGATCATAGGTTCAATAGCCAACACCATCCCTTGCTTGAGCACAGGTCCAGTACCTGGCCGACCATAATTGGGAATCTGCGGATCTTCATGCAATTCCCTGCCGATTCCATGACCGACAAATTCGCGTACTACGGAAAACCCATCTCCTTCAGCTACTTGCTGCACTGCTGCTGAAATATCAGACAGATGTGCTCCGGGTCGAATCTGCCTTAATCCCGCATAAAGAGAAGCTTCCGTGCTTTTTATCAGGCGTTGCTTCTCCTGACTGACCTCCCCGACAGGAAGTGTTATAGCAGCATCCCCGTAAAATCCGTCACACAGTACCCCAAAGTCGATGCTGATAATGTCGCCTTCACGTAATGGTTTCTCCGTAGCAAAGCCGTGGACTATAACCTCGTTGGGTGAGGAGCAAATTGCGAAGGGGAACCCGCCGTAACCTTTAAAAGCGGGAATAACATTGTGACTTTTGCAGTGCAACTCTGCCAAATGGTTAAGTTTTAGAGTTGTTACCCCCGGTTTGACTACTTCGCGCATTAACTGGTGAAACTCGGCTACTATGCGACAGGGAGCGCGCATGCGCTCTATTTCCTGCTGGGACTTAATCACAATCAAGGATTATTCCCTAACACCACCTCTATGTTGGAGCGAACTGTCTCGATACTGTCCATTCCATCAATTTCGTGCAGAATATTTTCTTTTCTATAATATTCTACCAGAGGCAGGGTTTGCTGTGCATACACTTCCATACGGTTGCGCACGGTCTCCTCTTTGTCGTCGTCACGCTGAATCAAGGCAGCACCGCACTTAGTGCACACCCCTGCCTCTTGCGGTGGATCATAGAGCACGTGGTAGCCTGCTCCACACACCGAACAGGTACGACGTCCCGCCAGACGTGCGACTAAGGCATCAGTATCAACCGTCAGGGCCAAGACCGCATCAATCTCTTTATTCAACTGTTGTAGGGTTTCCTTCAAGGCATCCGCCTGGGGCACTGTCCGTGGAAACCCATCAAGGATAAAACCCTGACTACAGTCATCTTTTTGTAATCGCTCGCGCACAATACCAATAACCACTTCGTCAGGGACAAGGTTACCGGCATCCATACATTCCTTTGCCTTCACCCCCATGGGGGTGCCTTCCTTGACTGCAGCACGCAGCATGTCACCAGTGGAAATCTGCGGAATATTGTACTTCTCTATCAGATATTGGGCCTGTGTACCCTTGCCTGCACCTGGAGGGCCTAGAAGTATTAAATTCATAGTCAAAATCTCTAACCTCGCCTACCTTTTATAGATGCACCGCGCATGAAGCCTTCATAGGATCTCGAAATCATATGTGACTCAATCTGCGAAGCTGTATCAAGCCCTACACCAACAACGATCAGCAACGATGTGCCACCGAAATAAAACGGCACATTGTATTGACTGATCATAACTGAGGGCAACACACACACTGCGGAGACATATACCGCACCAGCAAAAGTGAGGCGACTCAACACGGTATCCAGATAATCAGACGTTGCTTTCCCTGGGCGTATGCCGGGGATATATCCGCCTTGATTTTTAACGTTTTCAGCCACATCTACCGGGTTAAACGTAACAGCTGTGTAGAAGTAGCAAAAGAACACTACAAAAGCAACAAAAAACACATTATAGAGCCAGTGTGTAGGGGTCATCATTGCAGCCAGTGACTGTACCCACTGCACATCGACAAAATTTGCGACCGTAGCCGGAAACATGATTATCGAGCTGGCAAAGATCGGCGGGATAACCCCACTCATATTTATTTTAAGCGGCAGATGGCTGGTCTGCCCGCCCATGTTACGCATTCCAACTACACGTTTAGCGTAATGTATGGGCACACGTCGTTGGGCGCGCTCCATAAAGACAATAAACATGACTACCGCAAGCATAAGAACCAGCAGAAACAGCACCGTAAACAGCGGCATTGCTCCTGTTTTTACCAGACGCAATGAGTTGACTATCGCAGCTGGCATGTTGGCAACAATTCCAGCAAAGATAATCAGAGATATCCCGTTGCCGATACCGCGCTCCGTAACCTGCTCACCGATCCACATAATAAATGCTGTTCCGGCCGTAAGCGTGATAACCGTCAGGACAATAAATCCCACTCCCTGGTTGGTCACTACCGGGTCTCCGGCAGGTCCACGCATGGATTGCAGACCAACCGCAATGCCGGTACCCTGTACAACCGAAAGGATAACGGTACCATACCTGGTCCAGCGCGTGATTACTTTCCGCCCCTGCGCTCCCTCTTTAGACAGGCGTTGTACCGGTTCGGACACCACGGTGAGCAATTGCAAAATTATAGATGCGCTGATATAGGGCATAATCCCTAAGGCAAATATGGTCATACGCTCAAGGGCACCACCAGTGAATGCACTAACAAGACCCAGCAGAGTACCCTGTGTTCCCTCAAAAAAACTTGCCAAAACCTGGCTGTTAACCCCTGGAGTAGGGACATGGCAACCAATACGATACACAGCAAGCATCATAAGGGTGAACAGTATACGTCTGCGCAACTCGACTATGCTGAATATATTCTGCAGACTCTTAAACAAAGCTAAAGCACCTCTGTCTTACCACCAAGCGCTGAAATTTTAGCGGCGGCAGTTGAACTAAACTTATGCGCTTTAACGGTCAGCGCCCTGGTGAGTTCACCATCGCCCAGAATCTTCACGCCATCATTGAGGTTCTTTATAAAACCGGCGCGCATAAGCAATTCAGGATCAACAGTGGTATCCGCCGCAAACGTTTCGAGATCCTTCAAATTAACAAGGCTATATACTTTTTTATTCAGGGGAGCAAAACCACGCTTCGGCAACCGCCGCTGCAATGGCATTTGACCACCCTCAAAGCCAGGCTTAACCCCACCACCCGAGCGTGCATTCTGGCCCTTATGCCCTCTACCCGCAGTTTTCCCGAGTCCGGATCCGGCCCCACGCCCAATTCTTTTCCTGTTTTTTACTGATCCCGGTGCGGGACTCAAATTGCTTAAATCCATGTTATTACCCTCTATTTGCCCTCTTCGACTGCGACCATGTGGCTAACTTTGGCAATCATGCCGCGGACCTCTGGTGTAGCAGAAAGAACTACAGTTTTATGCAACCTGCTAAGGCCAAGACCTTTCAGAACCTTGCTGAAATACTTGTCACGGCCTATGGCACTTTTTATCAATGTTATCTCTAGCTTTTTACTCATCTGGCGTCTCCATTACACTTCAATCATGCTCTGAGGCCGCGACGCTCCATGATCTCTTCTCGGCTCTTGAGCTGCTTAAGCGCATTCATCGTTGCACGGATAACGTTGTGGGGATTATTTGAACCCAGGCATTTCGACAGAATGTCTTCTACGCCGGCGGACTCAAGAATCGCACGTACAGGCCCCCCAGCGATAACCCCTGTCCCCTTACTTGCAGACTTGAGCAAAACTCGGCCCGCCCCATAATGACCAAGGATATCAAAGGGTATTGTGGTGCCATTCAAAGGGACCTGGATCATATCTTTTTTAGCCCGTTCAATCCCTTTACGTATCGCTTCGGGAACTTCCTTGGCTTTACCTTTACCAAATCCGACCCGACCCTTACCGTCACCAACCACAACCAGGGCTGAAAAGCTGAAACGCCTACCCCCTTTGACCACCTTAGAACAGCGATTAATCTGTATTACGCGATCTAACAATTCTGCATCTTTTTGTTCTTTTTGTCGCAAAGGAACCTCCTACCAATATTTAAAATTCCAGGCCCGCTTCACGCGCAGCATCAGCCACTGCCTTTACCCGGCCATGGTACACAAAGCCATTACGGTCAAAAACGACATTCTTTACCCCCTTCTCGAGGGCAGTGCGGGCAATCTTCTCGCCAACCGCCTTGGCCGCTTCAACGTTGCCAGTATAGGCAGGCCCGTCGGCAGCATCTTTAATCTGTGTTGATGCAGAAGCAACAGTCACACATCGCGTGTCATCAATTATTTGTGCATATATATGTTTTGAACTGCGGAACACACAGAGACGCGGCCTGTCAGCAGTACCTGTAACCTTGCGTCGCACGCGCGCTTGTCGTCTTTTTCTCGATTCCGCTCTTGAAATTACGCCAGCCACTATGTATCTCCTGTTATGAATTATTTCTTCCCAGTCTTACCTGCCTTACGCAGGATCCGCTCTTCTGCATATTTAATCCCCTTGCCCTTATAGGGCTCCGGCGATCTAAACGAGCGAATTTTAGCTGCTGTGGCTCCGACAAGTTCCTTATCGATGCCCTTTACAGTCAACTTTGTCTGTTTTTCTACTTCAATCTCTATCCCCTCGGGAACTGGATACTCGATCGGATGTGAGTAACCCAGGGCAAGACTTAAGGTTTGACCCTTCATGTCGCCGCGATAACCAACACCATTGATTTCAAGAACTTTCTGAAATCCGGTGGTGACACCCTCGAGCATATTGGAAATCAGTGTCCGATACAGCCCCTGCTTGGAAGTATCTACCCGCGTAGTTTCGACAGGTTTTACCATTATCTCATCGGCTTCTATTGACACCAAAATCTCATTACAGATCGTGCGCTCCAGTTTACCTTTCGGCCCCTGAACCTTGATCAATTCGGGGGTAAGGTCAACCTTGACTCCTGCCGGTATTACTACCGGTCTTTTTCCGACTCTTGACATTGCCTACACTCCTTACGTTATCTACCAGACGGTGCAGACGAGCTCACCACCAACTTGAGCTTCACGCGCAGCGACATCGGCCAACACACCTTTGGACGTTGATATAATTGCACATCCAAGCCCGTTTTTCACCTGGGGAATATCTTCATATCCAACGTAGCTGCGACAACTTGGTTTTGATACCCGCGTAATTTCATTAATAACATGTTTGCGCTCTGAGTCGTACTTCAAGTAGACAACCAGCGAGTCCTGTACGTCATCTGTAATTACTTTGTAGTTTTTGATGTATCCCTGACTTTTCAACACATCAGTTATCGCTACCTTCATTTTACTTGAGGGGATTGCGAGCTTAACATGTCTAGCCATACCCGCGTTGCGGATGCGGGTAAGCATATCCGAAATAGGATCAGTCATTGCCATGGAACTACTCCTTATTTAATCTACCAACTAGATTTAAGTACGCCGGGAAGTTTACCCGCAAGCGCCAGTTTACGTAAGCAAATACGGCACATGTCGAATTTGCGATAATAACCACGTGCACGGCCACAAATTGGGCAGCGGGTGTACTTACGTACAGCAAACTTCTGTGGTCGTTTTGCCTTGACTACCAATGATTTCTTTGCCACATTTTCCTCCAATAGGGCTGATTATTTCCTGAATGGCATCCCCAACACACTCAGAAGGGCGCGCCCCTCTTCATCTGTACGGGCGGTTGTTACTATAGAGATATTCAGCCCACCGATCTTTGCAATCTTGTCCAGTTCAATTTCTGGGAAAATTATCTGTTCGCTGATACCAAGGGTATAGTTACCCCGACCGTCAAAAGCCTTGGGTGATATACCTTTAAAGTCGCGCACACGCGGCAACGCGATATTGATCAACCGATCCAGAAACTCATATGCCCTGTCCTGTCGAAGTGTTACCATGCAGCCTATGGGCATACCTTCGCGCAGTTTAAAACCGGCGATAGATTTTTTTGCTTTGGTAATAACAGGTTTCTGGCCAGCTATTTGACTAAGTTCCTCAACTGCAGACTCAAGCAATTTAGAATTTTGAATTGCCTCGCCTACACCCATATTAACGACGACCTTTACTACTTTTGGAACCTGCATCACATTCCCTAATTGCAGTTTTTCAAGCAGTTCAGGTGCCAGTTCTTTATTAAATTTTTCCTTCAACCTGGCCATTTGTCACTCCGTTACTTGTCAACTATCTCATTGCATTTCTTGCAAAAACGGACACGCTTGCCGTCTTCGAGAACGCGAACTCCAGTACGGGAAGGCTGATTGCATGAACTACAAACCAACATGACGTTTGCTGCTGCCATGGGAGCTTCCTTCTCTACAATACCACCTTCCTGATTCATCTGCGAAGGGCGGGTATGGCGCTTAATAATATTCAGGTTTTCTACTGTAAGGCGATTTTTGGCCGAAAAAACCCGGACAACCTTACCCTGCTTACCTTTTTCTTTGCCTGCCATTACCTGAACAAGATCACCCTTCTTAACATGTAGCCTATTTACTGCCATTTCATTCAATCTCCAGCCTGCTGTTAAAGCACTTCGGGTGCAAGGGATATGATCTTCATATACTTACGTGCACGCAATTCGCGCGCTACAGGACCAAATATGCGCGTTCCGGCAGGCTCTCCGGCACTATTGATAACAACTGCTGAGTTGTTATCAAAACGGATAGAAGATCCATCCGGACGTGCGATCTCTTTAGCTGTGCGCACGATAACTGCGCGCACTACATCTCCCTTTTTTACCTTTGAGTTGGGCATGGCCTCTTTTACCGAGCAGACGATGACATCGCCTAACCCGGCATAGGTGCGCTTTGAGCCACCCAGAACCTTGACGCAACACAGTTTTCTGGCGCCTGAATTATCCGCCACGTCAAGTGTAGTTTGCATTTGAATCATTGTCTATCTCCCAGTCTATACAGACTTTTCCAGTACCTGGGTAACACGCCAGCGCTTATCACGGGACATTGGGCGAGTTTCAGTAATAAGCACTTTGTCACCTACGGTACAACTATTGTTCTCATCATGTGCTTTGTACTTTCGGCTGCGCTTCAGGTACTTTTTATATACCGGATGCTTAACAAGATCTTCTGTCTTTACAACAACAGTCTTGTCCATTTTGTCACTTGTGACTACTCCAACAACCTTTTTTTTATTTCGACGCTCTGTGGTCATACGTTCACCCTAATATTCCTAACCAGCAAGTTTCTGATGCAGAATTGTTTTTGTCCTGGCAATGTCCTTGCGCAACGAGGTAATCCTGGCTGTATTATCAAGATGTCCTGTGTGCAGCTGGAACTTAAGGTTGAACAACTCTTGACTCAGTTCATCGGATTTTTTTTGCAGTTCATCCACACTGAGGTCTGCAAGTTCCTTAGCTTTCATTACCAATACCCTCCCTGACAACAAACTTGGTCCTGACCGGCAGTTTGTGTGCTGCAAGCCTGAACGCCTCACGTGCTATCTCTTCAGACACCCCCTGCATTTCGTACACCATCATGCCGGGGCGAACAACCGCAACCCAACTGTCAGGTGAACCTTTACCTTTGCCCATACGGGTTTCGGCAGCTTTGCGTGTCAGAGACTTGTCGGGAAATGCGCGAATCCAGATCTTACCGCCACGTTTGATATAACGAGTCATGGCCCGTCTGGCCGCTTCAATTTGGCGTGCGGAAAGCCAGCCACAATTAAGTACTTGCAGCCCGTAGTCACCAAAATTGATGTCGGTCGCACCGCGCGCGGCACCTTTCATGCGTCCTTTAAACTGTTTTCTATATTTGACCTTCTTGGGCATTAACATACTATCTTACTCCTATCTGGCTAACTTACTTCTTCTCCTGAGTGAGGACTTCGCCCTTGAAGATGAGAACCTGAACGCCAATGATGCCGTACGTGGTTTTTGCTTCAGCAAAACCGTAGTCAATATCGGCACGCAATGTATGCAGCGGAACTCTGCCTTCGCGATACCATTCAGTTCGGCTCATTTCTGCACCACCAAGCCGGCCACTGCAGGTGATCTTAATCCCCTCGGCCCCAAATCTAAGGGCCTGCCCAACACTACGCTTCATTGCGCGGCGGAATGCCACACGCCGCTCAAGCTGAAGCGTAATGCTCTCAGCAACCAGTTGCGCATCTACTTCAGGCTTGCGTACTTCTTGAATATTTAGAAATACTTCTTTATCGGTGAGTTTGGCCAGTTCCTGCTTGAGAGCCTCAACCTCGGAACCACGCTTACCGATAATAATCCCCGGACGCGCCGCGAAAATATTTAACTTCATCTTCCCTGCAGCACGCTCAATCTCTATTTTAGAAATACCTGCGTGGTACAGACGCTTTTTCAGATAATTGCGCAGCTTAAGATCTTCATGGACAAAACTTGAGTAATCTTCGTCTGCATACCATTTCGAATCCCAGGTCTTGATAACTCCCAGGCGAAACCCTATTGGATGAACTTTCTGGCCCAAACTATCACCTCCCTGTTGGCTATTTTTCGTCCAGCACTACCTGGACATGACTGGTTGGCTTGCGTATCTTGCTGGCACGCCCCTGTGCTCTGGGGATAAACCTCTTCAGTGCAGGTCCCTGATCGACAGATATTGCCTTGATAAACAGCCTGTCTACATCAGCTACTCCGGCCTGCTCTGCATTAGCTACGGCAGACTTCACCACCCCCGACACGATTGCTGCAGGTTTCTGGGGTGAAAAGCGCAAAATATTCAGAGCTTCTTGTACATTTTTCCCGCGCACCATATCCACAACCAGGCGAGCCTTCTGCGGCGACATGCGGACATATCTCAACTTTGCTTTAGCTTCCATTCTGGTACTCCGTAGCTATTATTTTCTCTTGGATTTTCTATCCACTCCATGCCCGTAATAAGTACGGGTGGGAGCAAATTCACCAAGTTTGTGGCCAACCATATTTTCGGATACATAAACCGGCAGAAATTTCTTACCATTATGAACCGCAAATGTATGCCCAACAAACTCAGGAATAATTGTACTACGTCGTGACCAGGTTTTAATAACTTTGCTGGCGCTGGAGCCTGCGTCGAGGTCCACCTTGCGCAGCAGCGATTCTTCGACGTAAGGACCTTTCTTAATCGATCTTGGCACAACTGTCTCCTTTACTTGTTCTTACGGCGCACAATAAAACGATCGGTGCGTTTATTAGCGCGTGTTTTGTAACCCTTAGTCGGCACACCCCAAGGGGTAACCGGGTGGCGTCCACCTGAACTCTTGCCCTCACCACCACCATGCGGGTGGTCGATGGGGTTCATGGCTACACCGCGTGTCTGAGGCCGTTTGCCAAGCCAGCGACTACGCCCTGCTTTACCAATTTTAATATTTTCGTGGTCAACATTGCCAACTTGCCCTATGGTCGCACTGCATTCCTGCAGCACCAGGCGAACTTCACCTGAAGGGAGGCGCAGTTGCGCATACTTACCCTCTTTGGCTGCCAGAGTCGCGTAGGCACCTGCACTTCTGGCTAATTGCCCTCCTTTACCGATCCTGAGTTCAACATTGTGAATCCAGGTACCCAGAGGGATAGCCCTGATCTGCATAGTATTTCCAGGCTTGATATCAGCAGCATTGCTGGTAAGAACACTATTGCCAACCTCAAGACCTTGCGGAGCAAGGATGTAGCGTTTTTCGCCATCTGCATAATTTAGCAGTGCTATTCTGGCAGAACGGTTGGGGTCATACTCTATAGTCACAACTTTGGCCGGGATCTCATTTTTGTCCCGTCTGAAGTCAATGATACGGTACATCCGTTTATGCCCACCGCCGGTATGGCGCTTAGTAATACGACCGTTATTATTCCGCCCGCCACTTCTTTTCAAAGGCTCTAAAAGAGACCTTTCCGGTGTCGATGTTGTAACCTCTTCAAAAGACGAGGCCGTCATGTGACGCCGCCCTGGCGAGGTTGGCTTAAACTTTTTTATCGCCATTTTCCTACTCCGTATTCCTTAAACTGTCATTACACGCCAAAAAAATCGATGTTGCTACCTTCGGCGAGAGTAATATACGCCTTCTTCCGATTGGGACGCTTGCCAAACTGTCGTCCGACACGCTTGACCTTGCCAGCAACAATCATGGTGTTTACCTCTGTAACTTTGACATCAAACGCTTTCTCAATAGCTCGTTTGATCTCAACTTTATTAGCATCCCGCGCCACTTCAAACGCTACGACCCGACCATCTTCTTTCTGCATAGTCGTTTTTTCGGTCAACAGCGGCTTTTTTATCAACTGATGCAAAGGTCTCATTGTGCTAACGCTCCTTCCAGGATTTCGACGGCACCCTCTGTCACCACGAGATTTCGATACTTCATTACATCGTAGACATTAATACCTTCTGCCCGCAGTACTTTTACATTGTGCAGATTGCGTGCGGATAGTTCTATTTCTGGGTTGGCCCCATCGATAACAATCAAGGCATTCTCCAGCTCAAGCCCGCGCATGATCTGCGCAAACGACTTCGTACTGACCGTATCCAGCTTCATTTCGGACAGCACGAGCATCTCTTTGCCCTGAAAACGCGCTGAAAGGGCTGAGCACAACGCAGCGCGCCGAACTTTCTTGTTGAGTTTAAACCCGTACTGGCGGGGGGATGGTCCAAATGCAACTCCACCACCTACATAATGAGGCGCGCGGATGGTTCCCTGGCGGGCATTACCGGTCCCTTTTTGCTTGTAGGGTTTCCTACCACCACCGGCCACCATACTGCGGGACTTTGTCGCAGCAGTTCCCTGACGGCGTGCGGCCAACTGACTACGCACTACATCATGAATCAGATATCCCTTTACCTGTGTATCAAACACGCTGTCGTTCAGCTCACGCTCCGACAACGGATTTTTTTGCATATCATAAACAGTAACTTTAGCCATTGTACTTCTCCCGTATCACCTTGGCCTAGGCCTTCGCCTTCACCGCTTTGCGAATTGCGACCAGACCATTTTTCGGACCAGGGATCGCACCCTTAACCAGAACCACATTCTGATCGGCACGCACGTCAACAATTTCAAGGTTCTGAACTGTCACCTGCTCATTACCCATCTGACCAGCCATTTTTTTGCCTTTAAATACCTTTGCCGGCGAAGCACTGCAACCAATTGCACCGGCACCACGATGGAACTTGGAACCGTGGCTACTACGGCCGCCGGAAAAATTCCACCGCTTCATAACACCCTGAAAGCCTTTGCCTTTACTCGTTCCAACAACGTCGACAATGTCGCCGGCACTGAATAAATCACTGCATTTTATCTGGGCACCGACTTCATGCTCGGCCACATCACCACCCACTTCACGCAGATATTTGAATACGCCCTGTCCAGCCTTGGAAAAATGGCCGGCGAGGGGTTTATTTATACGTTGGGCCTTCTGTTCACCAAACCCGAGCTGCACTGCGCTGTAACCATCGGTTTCAGCCACTTTCTTCTGCACAACCGTGCACGGACCTGCCTCAATCACTGTGACCGGGATACGCACACCGCTCTCGGTAAATATCTGGGTCATTCCCAGCTTTTTTCCAAGAATACCGTTTACCATCTCTCTATCCTCATCTTCTATATAGCAACTTGAACCGTGTCTACAGTTTTATCTCTACAAACACACCGGCGGATAGATCCAACTTCATCAGCGCATCTACTGTCTGCTGCGTCGGCTCAAGAATATCAAGCAGGCGCTTGTGCGTGCGAATTTCAAACTGCTCACGACTCTTTTTATCGACGTGTGGCCCCCGCAGGACACAGTACTTGTTGATCACTGTAGGAAGCGGAATTGGCCCCGCCAAACGTGAGCCAGTACGCTTCACCGTATCTACGATCTCGTTAACTGCCATATCAAGCAGCTTATGGTCATACGCCTTCAGGCGAATTCTTATCTTCTGACTAGACATCTGAATCCTCTACTACTCAATAATTTCGCTTACGACACCAGCGCCTACCGTACGTCCACCTTCGCGG